>NZ_JBIFFM010000021.1:0-21478 GCF_043556995.1 Sulfitobacter sp. 1A15106
ACTGTTTTCTAACAAGAGTCGCACTTGAGGGTAGCGCGCGCCCCGGTTACAAAAAAACCCCCATAATCATACTTATGGTAAATAAAAAACCCCACAGAAAACCGCTAAACGCAACAACAACACCACACCAAGAACTACACAATCGCTACATACAATATACCAAAAGATAGTCGCTCTATCCCAAGTGATCTGACCTGCCACGGGATTTTTCCTCCACTATCGAATAAAGTCCAGCCCAACTTGCCCTGCTCCCCAACGTTGGACCACCGGAAGCTGGATTTTCCCGGCCGTTTCACGATGACGGGCTGGTGACGCCATCGGGATAATGCATGGCGATCGGGACGTTGTATCCGATCGCGCTGTGGGGACGATCCTCGTTGTAGTGTCGACGCCAACCTTCCAACTTTTCACGGGCGTCGGCAAGGCTCATGAACCAGTGTGTGTTCAAGCACTCCGATCGAAGCTTGCTGTTGAAGGCTTCGATGAACCCATTGTCCGTCGGCTTACCTGGCCGTGAGAAGTCCAGCGTGACGTCGTTGGCATATGCCCAGAGATCGAGATCCCGAGAGATAAATTCGCTGCCATAGCACCTCGGGAAGAAGCGCCGCTAAGAGGTTATGGCTGCCTGCGCAGCCCTCAAATTGCGCAGCGGGTGGCCATAACCGGGTCTCAGGTCTCAACAGTGGTTTTGCATAACCACACCGCTGAGGAGACCGGCTATGACCACTACCTATGCTACCCTTTCGCCCTTGTTGGTCGCCATCGACATATCCAAGCATCGACATGAGGTGCTGATCAGCATTCCCGGCAAGAAGCGCCGCCGCCGCATGACGATCATGAACACGCTGGAAGATTTTCAGCGCTTAGCCATAAATCTCGCCAGCTACGACCTGCCGGTGCGGATCGGGTTTGAAGCGACCGGCAATTATCACCGTGTCTTGGCTCACCATCTCGGACAGGCCGGATTCGAGTTGAAGCTTGTGTCCTCCGTCGGTCTGGCGCGAACGCGAGAAGCTCTGCATAACAGTTGGGATAAGAACGATCCTAAGGACGCCCAGGTCATCCTGCATATGCTGGAGATCGGCGCGGTTCAGTTCTTTCACGATCCGTTGGTGACCGGGACCGCCGACATTCAGGAACTGTCAAAGACCCATGAGATCGTCTCCCGTTCGAAGACCGAGCTGTGGCATCGCATCCTGACACATTATCTGCCGCTCTACTTCCCCGAGGCCGAACGATTTCACCGGAATTCGAGAACCGACTGGTTCCTGGCTTTCCTCGAGAAGTATTCAACCCCGCATATGATCACGGCGATGAGCCGGGAGGCATTCATTGCCGATGCATGGAAAGTGGTTGGACGTAAAGTATCCAAAAAGCGCCTGCTTTTAGATATTTATGCCACGGCCGTTGGCTCTGTGGGCTTGCCAGTTCAGCCGGATTCTGACGCCATCCGCATGTTCCGCTTGGTGTTGGCTGAAGGCAGAAGCCTGATCCGACAGCGCGATATCATTGAGGCGCGGGCTGTCGAATTACTTTCGGACCTCCCCGATTATCAGCTGCTGACAACCATTCCCGGGATCGGCCCGATCAACGCGATGACCATCCTGGCCGAGGCCGGTGACCTGCGTCGGTTTCGCCATCACCGGCAGTTCCTGAAATTCTGCGGCATGGACCTCGCCACCGTGCAGTCGGGCATGTTCCGCGGTCAGAGCCGGATCTCGAAGTACGGCAATGCCCGGTTGCGCCGCACGCTTTGGATGGCCGGCCAAACCGCAGTGCTGAAGCGGACCAACAGCTTCCGCGACAAATTCGAGCGCTACATCTCCAAAGACCGACACAATGCCCATCTGCGTCGCAAGGCCTACACCGCAATCGCGGCAAAGATGGCGCGCACTGTACACGCCGTGGTCAAACACGGCGAACCCTATCGCCCCTTCTTCGAAGGGGTGAGCCCAGGCGGAAGGACCTCTCTCTGTAGCAGCCGTGGAGGCAGTTCGCTGACCTCGTAGATAATGTTCGGGCCTTCTGCTTGGGATTTGGAATCTCGTATTGAGGACGGTGAGGGCCGCCATCGCGCGTACCCTGTGTTTGCTATGGAAGAGATCATTTCTTGACGGCAGAGCCCGTCTGGGCAAAGATTGTAGGGCATCCGGTTTGCCGGATGCCCCATGACCTGCTGACCTAAACAGCCGGAAGTTCCCGACATAGGACGTTATCGACACGAATGGTGTTCGGATAGCCGATCCTGCCGCAGACTTCTTCAAGCCTTTGAACCACGTCCTCGCCGCGGTAGCTGAACCGCGGATCCACGACCGGGCAGAGAACAGCCATTTACCTTTCCGAAAACGAGAGCGAGTAATGCAGGGCTTCCGATCACCGGGTGGATTGCAGCGCTTCGTCTCTATGTAGTCCGCAACCCGTAGTTCTTTTTCCGTGCCAGCCCGTCGACGCTCTGCGCTCAATATCCGCTACCATCGGCTTGAAGCATTCAAGGCGTAGAAATCTGCGGCACAGGCCGCTTGATCAACGAACAGCTTGCCAACTTTCAAATTCGGCGAGTTAACGTGACAATACCACCTTCTGGATTGAGCTGGGTCTTCTTCCTGAGCCAAGAGATGATCTTGGCCAATGACCATAGCAGAAAGGCGAGACGGATCACGATTGGTCCGAAACATTGTTCGCCACCTCGCGCAAATGCACCCCTAAAAGGATGAGCCCAGGCCAAAGCATATAAGCCTCAATCTCAATATTTTCACCAAAAGACAGCAAAACCATCGTCATCAGAATGCCCATCGGCAGCCGGCCCCGCGAATGCCGAGCGGCGTCGAGCATTGCAAAACATGTATGCCAAACCATTGGCACCAAAAGCGCGGCAAACCCAACAAGACCTTTAACGAAAAGTAGTCCGTACCAAGTATGATGGCTGCCAATGGGCATGTATTCGACTGCATGAGATCCTGGGTGTATGGTTCCATGGCCAAACCAAACAGCTTCGTTTTGCCACCGCTCGTGAGCAATGCGCTGTAAGGTTTCGCGTACGCGCGTGCTATCTGCCCGCGCGCCTTTGAAGGTGGCCACTGCATCTTGGCCCAAAGTCAGAAGGGCTGTGCCGAAAACGGCAAGTGAAGCCGTTAAAGCAGCGGTGACATGCCATGCCCAACCTTTAAGGATCAAAGGCATCATTCGTGGCCCAATCGTACAAGCCACCAAGCCCACAAGTCCCATGCGTGATTTTGATGCCAAGATCATCAACACACCCGCGCCTACCCCGGCCAACATCCACCTGCGGTCTTTCTCCTCCAGGGCAAAGAGGACCATGATCACGCCCAGTAATGCGGCGAAGGGTGACCACGGGGCATAGAACTGCCATCTTGGTGTCCAACTGGCGGGGTCAAAGGTGAAGAAATAGACTGAGAAATACTCCGGTCCCGGGCCACCCACAGCCTTCAGCGGAGAGGTGAATATTTTTTCGGGCAAGCCGATATAGGGCGCGATGAGCAACAAGGGTGCCAGCGCTAGAGTCCAAGCCCCGATGACACATTGACCGCGGATCAAAATGGCACGGCGTATTGGCAGCACAGCCCCTACCAACGGAAAGAGTGCTAGAAGCGCCCATCCTTTCGCCCAGCCAATCGAGGACTTGATCGTTTTCTTGAGACCGAGCCCCCAGTCTAAGTGTCCAATCCATAGGACAACCAGCATTACGAACATACCGATGAACCAGCACCAGATAAGCATTGGAACTTTGCCAGTTGCTCTAAGGTCCTCGCGCATCGCTGGCCCTAAATATAACGCAAGCCCTGCCAAACCGCCCAAAACCCATGCCAGTACCGGACCCACGACATAGAGCGCCCCAATGGCATAGAATGGCCATGTATACACCATGGCTTTGTAGACCATTCTTTCGGCAGGGTTTTGAGCGATCATGCTCCTGACTTCCGCAGTCCAATCAGCCGCCCAATCAGCGCAGAACGTATCCAGCCAAGGGTCAATCCCAACAACATCATAAGGGTAGCAGCAGCACCGGCGGCGATGGCCAGTTTACGGTTGGGCGACGAAGGGCGATCAGGAAGAGATGGGTTTTCAAGGACCTGAACAAGCGGATAGGAGGCGTAGACGTCAGATTTGGTAGACTGCGTACGAGCAATGGCCGTGGCAAACACGGCTTCTGCTACCGAGAAATCCCGTTGCAGATCCTGCAGTTTTGCGGCTGTAGAAGCGAGACGCTGTTGCTTGGTCAGATCCTCTTTCAAGCGCGCGGACAAAGTTGCATGTTGCTCCAGCACACCGGCTCGTTCCGCGTCCATCCGTACAAGTTGTGCCAAAAGTTCAGCTCGGGCACCAGCAGGGGCAAGATCAAGCCCTTTGAGCTCCGCCTCATCAAGTCCTGTTACGGCAATTGCTTGTTGAAGCGCTGCAGATTTTGCGGCGCTATGGCCAGCCCGAGCTGTTTGAACCTTGGGGTGCCCTTCGCCAAACAGGGACCGCGCTTCAGAGAGCTTAGCTGCTTGGAGACCGACTTCCTCGGTTAGGGTCAAAAACTGCGCATCCGCATATACTTTTAGTGTGGCAGCTGCAGATTTTGCAGGCAGGCCTAAAGTCGCTTCAAGGGCGGCTACGCTTTGTGTTTTTTCGCTCAAAGTGGCTGCCAGGTCCTGAACACGACTTTCTAAGAGACGCGTGGTCTCAACCATAGCGTCATATTGCTCACTAGTTGTCAGGCCGGTTTCATCTTGAAGACGCGCGATATCAGCGCGCGTAGCTGCAACCGAATTCCTATAGTCTTCAATCGCAGCCAAACCGCTATCTTCACGCGTGTTTTGCTCATCTGCACGCAGTGCGTCCAGTTCCTTGAAAAAGGCGGCAAGCAGCGCATCACCGCGTGCCTGTGCATCCTCTTCCGAGCCCCCCGTTACCTCCAAATGAATAAGACTGGTCTGATCAACAAGGTTAATGCGAGGTTTACCGAATTCTTTTGCGCTCATGCCAAGTGTCTCGGCGGCAGCCGCTAAAATACGGTCCGCACCAATCAAGCGTTTGTAGGTTTCGGTGGGGCTGACGGAATTGCTGGAAAAAGCAGAGTTCGCATAGGAAGATGCCTGGCCGATCCCGCTTAGGTTCAGCGAAGCCGAAGCGCCAGAGCCCGGTAGGATCAAAGAGGCATGAGATTTGAATGTAAGCGGCGCTGTACGCAGGTAACCGGTGACTGGCGCCCAGATCGCTGCGCCGCCCAGGATGGCAAACGCAAGATACCGCGGGAAGCGACCTAAATCACTGACGCGCCCGCCCAGCAAAATGCGGCGGATGGAAAGGCGGCGCTTGGGCGCTTCAGGGGCGTCATAGGCTGCTGCATCTTGGAAAGTCATAGGGCATCTCCTTTGCCCAAACTTTACCTTCTCGCCTCGTAAAATACGCGGGCGCGCTCGGCTGGTTCTAAGGGCATCGGAGACTAAACCCTATCCGATAGGATAGTTAAAAAAGTCCGGCCTCACGCGCGATCAAAGCGGCTTGCGTCCGATTTGAGACACCAACCTTGCGATAGAGTGTCTTCATATGCAGCTTGACGGTTGGCTCAGTAATATCAAGGTCGCGACCGATTTCCTTATTGGACTTGCCTTCCGTGAGACCCTTGAGCACCTGCAGCTCGCGGGGTGAAAGCTTTTCGGCCAACGGATGGCTGGGGCTGTCCTCCAAAGCTGTCATAAAGTCGATCGGCGCATATTGCTCGCCCATCGCCATGAACTTGACGGCATTGATCATGGATTTTGCTGGTAGGGTTTTAGGAACAAACCCCGCCGCTCCAACCTCCAAGGCTTGTTCCACAATTTCTCGGGTGGCCTCTCCAGAAAGCAGGGCTACGCGTTGCCCGCCCTCTAGCGATAACGCGTGTTTCAGCCCCTCCAAACCATTCATGCCCGGCATGTTCAAATCGAGCAACACCAGGTCATAGGGGGGATCATTCTCGATCATTTTGCATGCGGACGGCAGGTCTGAAGCGACATAGGTTTCGATGTCACTCTGAGCCTGAAAGAACAGAGCCAACGTGTCCCGCAATAAGTCGTGGTCGTCTGCAATCAAAATACGCATCTGGCTCTCCTATACATTGAATTTCTAAACGGGGACTACGGATCATGCACGTTAAAATTCGGGTTCGATTGTGGCCAGAGAATGACCCAACTGGATGGATAACCTCTACATTCGGATAGGAAGTGGCACCAGAGGCCCGCGGCAATAAACCTTTGCGGTCAAAACCTGTCCGACCGCTCCGTTGAGAGAAACCGCCATAAGCGCAACCTTGAGATAACGCCAATGCACTCAAGGATTTGCCCGATGAAACATGTAGATTTCAATACTGTCGCAACCTCCGCCATCTCCGCTCTCGTACCCCAGTTGAAGACAGCCTACCTGCCTGCGCTCGACCTTGATTTGGCGGATGCCACAGAAGAGGAAGCCATCGCCTCTTTGTTGGCTCCGGGCCGCCGCCGCGCTTTCTTTATGAACGCGCATTGCTGCAATATCCGACGCCACGACGAAAACTATGCCAAAGCTGTAGCAGCGGCCGACATGCTGCTGCCAGATGGTATTGGAGTTGAATTGGCTGGCCGCATGACGGGCACCAAGCTCACCACGAACCTCAACGGTACCGATCTGGTCCCCGCGCTGCTGGCAAAAGCCGCTCAACAAAACAAATCAGTCTATCTTTTTGGCGGCGCGCCTGGCACGGCAGAAGCGGCGGCCAGCACACTGGTTTCCACAATACCCGGGCTGCAGATCGCTGGAACCCGCGATGGCTATGCTGGCGCGCACAATGCCGATGCCGTCATTGCCGATATTAATGCAAGCGGTGCAGACATTCTCTTGGTTGCCTTGGGTGTGCCCCGGCAAGAACTTTGGCTGCATGAGCATGCCCACCTTATTAACGCGCCATTGAGCTTGGCGGTTGGCGCACTCTTCGACTTTCTAGCGGGTAGCGTGACACGCGCGCCCAAATGGGTTCGCAAGACACGGATGGAATGGGTGTGGCGTTTGGCTCAAGAGCCACGTCGTCTGGCCAAACGTTATCTTTCTGGCAACGTGAGCTTTCTCGCCCATGCCGGAGTAAAATCGCTTAGCCAGCTATCCGTAGCGAATTTCCAAAGCCGTTTCTTGGACATTGTCCTATCCGCCAGTGCGTTGATCCTGCTCTCCCCAATTTTTGCTCTTACAGCGCTGGCGATTAAGCTTGAAGACCGTGGTCCGGTTATCTTCACCCAGACCCGCGTGGGCCGTGACGGCAAAGAGTTTCGCATCTTTAAGTTTCGCTCCATGAGCGTTGATGCCGAGGCGCGTCGGGCCAACCTGTTGAGCCAGTCAGATCGTGAAGGCGTTTGCTTCAAATCCCGAGAAGATCCGCGGATCACGCGCGTAGGACGCTTCATCCGCCGCTTTTCCATAGATGAGCTGCCGCAAATTGCGAACATTCTGCGCGGTGATATGGCGATTGTCGGGCCGCGCCCTGCGCTGCCCTGCGAAGTAGCGGCCTATCCAACACGCGCTTTGGGCCGCCTTGCCGTCAAACCGGGCCTCACTGGCGTTTGGCAGGTTTCCGGCCGGGCGACGATCGGCTTCGACCAAATGGTGGAGATGGACCTCGCTTACGCTGAGTCCCGCACACTGCTGCTGGATTTGCTGCTTATCGCTAGAACCTTTGGCGCGGTCGCCTCTGGGCGCGGAGCCTACTGATCTCGCTCCCTTATTTACCCCCTGCACAACCTTTAGGAGAAACTACAGATGACACATATTCGCAAAGCCGTCTTCCCCGTCGCCGGTATGGGAACACGTTTTCTGCCCGCCACAAAGTCGATCCCTAAAGAGATGCTCCCCCTCGTAGATCGCCCCTTGATCCAGTATGCGATTGATGAGGCACGCGAGGCTGGCATCGAGGAATTCATCTTCGTCACAGCGGCCGGGAAAGGTGCGTTAGAAGACTACTTTGATACGGCAGCGGCGTTGGAAAACAGGCTTGCCGCGGGCAATAAAACCAAAGCGTTGGCTGCGCTCGCAGGCACACGTATCCCAGAAGGGGCCCTTGCTTTCCTGCGCCAAAACAATCCACTGGGCCTGGGGCATGCTGTTCGTCTGGCCTCTCGCTTGGTGGGAGACGAACCCTTTGCGGTCTTGCTGCCTGATGACGTGATCCGCGCGCCGCGCGGGGCCTTGAGCCAGATGATCTCCGCCCATGCGCTTCAGCGCGGTCATATGGTGGCAACAATGAATGTGCCCCAAGCAGAAACCTCATCCTATGGCGTTCTGGCCGTGGCAAATACCGAAGGAAGGATCGCCCATGCGCGCGGTCTGGTAGAGAAGCCTCACCCTGAACAAGCGCCCTCAACCAATGCCATCGTGGGACGCTACATTTTAGAGCCATCCATTTTTGATCGACTTGCTGAGCTGCGCCCCGGGTCTGGTGGTGAGTTGCAACTCACTGATGCCATTAGTGCAGACTTAGACAGTACCGATGTGACGGGATTCCGTTTCGAAGGTGAGCGGTTCGATTGCGGCTCCATTCAAGGTTTTGTGCAAGCTACCGTGGCTTTTGCCATGGATCGGCCGGAGCTTGAGGGCGATCTCAGTGCCTTTCTAGGACGCTTCACAACGCCCATGCGACATGCCGCATAAAGGCTGGGCGCTGCACGAACATGCCTAGCAGAAATACAAACTGCTAGGCATGGCCGGGAGGTCATTACTACATCCATAAGCAAAGATGAAAGGTTGTCCGAACGCGCCCCTGGAAATGACACTATCGGTGCCGAACCTACCCCTTCGGATATGAAGGTAGCCCGATGACCTCTGCGGGATGAACGAAAAACAGTCATAAGTGCTGCAGACCAATCAAGGATGCCAAGAATGTTTCGCCAGCTGTTTCAAACTGCCGCCGTGATCTGCGTCATCGCAGTGCCAACTTATGCCGCGGATCTATCCGCCCCTCAAGAAGACGTGATCCTTACGGTTTCTGGCCCTCTTGAGGTAACCAATGTGGAGAACACCGCGCAGTTCGACATGGACATGCTGCAATCCCTCGATAATACGACGTTCGAAACACGCACGATCTGGACCGAAGGCAAGCACCTTTTTGAAGGCGTATCCCTAGCCAAACTGGTGGAGTACTTAGGGATAGAGGGCGAGAGTTTGCGTGCCACAGCGATCAACGACTATGCTGTAGAGATACCACTTGAGGACGCTGTCGAAGAGGGTCCGATCATTGCGTACAAAATGGATGGAGAAATCATGTCTTTGCGGGACAAGGGGCCGCTTTGGATCGTCTATCCTTTTGATACCAACTCCAGCTACAGCACAGAAATGACCTATGCGCGCAGCATCTGGCAACTCGACCGGATTGAAGTCTTAGACTAGCCTTTACACCAGCCTGAGCCCTTTTGGGTCCAGACTGGAAGCCGAGAAAGAGTGCATAATGGCCAGCAGAATATTCGACTCCCGCATTCGTTTGATTACGCTTGCAGGTCTCGGCTGTCTCATTCTGATCAGCATTGCGGTGCTTTCCCGCAACGTGACCCGCGATCTGAACCTGCTGAATTCAGCCAGCTCGGATAACGTCCAATGGACCCTCTCCCAGTCTGAGGTGGAGTTCCTCGACTTCAAACTACAGCTTATCACAGCGCTCTCTGAACCCACGCCTGACCTTAAAACCTTACGTCGTGAATTTGATATTTTCTACAGCCGGATTGCGACCCTCAGACAATCCTCGATCTATGAAGACCTGCGCTTAGAACCGCAGTTCTCTGCCTATCTCGCAAAGGTGCAGAGATTCTTGGAAGAAAGCGCCTCAATCATAGACCAGCCTGACAGTAACCTCATCGCTGACTTGCCTGTGCTGTTGGACCGTACGGTGGATATCCGACCATCTGTTAGGCAGTTGTCCATCTCCGGTCTGACTTATTTCGCGGTGGATTCTGACGCGCGGCGCAACGCTATCGCGGTGACACTGACCCAACTTGCCGTCGGCGTTACCTTGCTAACGCTTACTCTCCTGATCCTGGCCATCTATCTTGGTCGGCTGAATGCGCAAAATATCAAACGCCGTGCCGAGGCTGTAGATGCAGGAAAGCGCATGAATATCATTACTGATACAGCACTCGATGCGGTGCTCGTCAGTGACGCAGAAGGACGCATTCTTGTCTTCAATTCTGCAGCGGAGCAGATATTTGGCTATAATGCGGACTATGCCATCGGGAAAGAATTGGGAGAGTTGATTGTTCCTGATCACCACCTCCAGGCTCATAACGTTGGAATGCAGCGGCTGCGTGATGGCGGCGCGCGCCATGTTGTGGGCAAAGGCCGCATCAAACTGGAGGCCAAACGTGCGACCGGGGAGCTGTTCCCGGTAGAATTCGCAATTCAATCCGCTCAGACTGAGGATGGCGAGATTTTCATCGCCTTCCTGCGGGACATCTCACATCAGATGCAGGCAGAGCGAGATCTCGTAGAGGCCCGCGATCGCGCACTTGCCGGCGAGAAAGCAAAAACCGATTTCCTGGCCACCATGAGCCACGAAATCCGCACGCCTTTGAATGGCCTTTTGGGCAACCTTACATTGTTGCAAGATACCAAGCTTACCCCCCGCCAGAACCGCTATGTGAAAAACATGGAGACTTCCGGAAAGCTATTGATGAGCCATATCTCTGATGTGCTCGACATCACGAAATATGACGCAGGGAAGCTGGTTTTACGACCTGTGCCAATGAGTTTGAGCGATCTGCTACGAGACATTGTCGATAATCAAAGTGGCGCAGCACTCGCCAACAACACGACTTTGACTTGGGGCTGGTCGGGACCTTCTGTCGATTGGATCCTATCTGATCGTGAGCGCCTTCAGCATATTTTGATGAACATTATCGGCAATGCGGTGAAATTTACAGTTGATGGTCAGGTTTCTATAGAAGCTGAGGTACAGGAAACGGAAGCGGGCGAGCCGCTGCTACAGATCATCGTCAGTGATACAGGCATTGGTATGGACCCAGCACTGCAAGTCCAAATTTTTGATGACTTCATGACGGGAGACAGCTCCTATGATCGCAATGTGGGTGGGACCGGACTGGGCTTGGGGATCGCACAGCGCTTTGCAAAAGCGTTAGGCGGCACCATCACGGTCGAAAGCGAGAAAGATGTTGGAAGCAGCTTTGCTATCTCTTTGCCCATCACCCCGATTGCGTCACCGGCTACTGAAACTCCCTCGAAGAGCCGGGAACACAATGACAAATCCGTTGATATCCTTTTGGTGGAAGACAATGAGATAAACCGCTCTGTGGCCCGGGAAATGTTACAGGCGGTGGGCCACAAGGTCACTGAGGCGCATAATGGTCAGATCGCCGTTGATCTGGCTAAGACCCATAGGTTTGATCTCATTTTGATGGATATCAGCATGCCTGTGATGGATGGGCGACACGCCACCCGCGAGATCCGTGCAGAGGGCGCTTGTGCAAACTCACCAATTATTGCGCTGACAGCCAATGCAATGCCCGAAGAGCAAGAAGCATTTTTACAAGATGGCATGAATGAGGTTTTGACCAAACCCCTCAATCGAAGTGCCATGATCGACATGATTTCGGCACTCGCCCAGTCCGAAGAACACTCCACTCCAGTACAGCAAGAAACTGCCACGCTTGTTTCAAAGGCTTATCTGGACGATTTGCGAGACACTTTAGGCGAGGCTGCGGTTGAGAAACTTCTGCTACGCTATGTGTCTGAAATGGAGACAGCGATTAGCTATCTGAAGGACCGTAAGCAGCATTCTGCAGAAGAGATCTCACAGCTCGCACATCGCATTGCTGGCAGTTCTGCCGCTCTTGGTGCGGTCGAAATGCGCACGACGTTGGTTGAGATTGAGAAGGCCGCCCAAACTGATGACCACGCAACACTCGAGAAAAACATCGCAAAACTACAAAATATTTGGGACGCGACCCAGCAGCAGCTTGGGCTCGAGTAGATCAAAATGGAGTCAGCAACATGAAGCGTAGCTGCCACAGCTTCCTCTAAAGGCCGAGTTGACCCAGCACCCTGCCAATCTCACTGATATTGGTCACCGTACTATCGTAGCAGGCGATCGCGTCCCCTGGCAGCAGAAAGGGGTCATAGTCATCTCGGTCTGCGCGGCGCAGAAGATCCTCAATATCACGTTCAATCACGACCGAGACCTTGGTCACCGGATTGCGGGAAAACAAAACCGAGGACCGGTTCGCACTGGTTGCTCGTGCCCCGCCCACACAGTTGGTATCGATCACAGCTTGCAGATAGCGCGTCCCATAGGGGACTTCCCTTACATCTCGACCGATGGCCGAGACCGCATTGCCAGCTGCTGGTACCGTGAGGTTGGAGAGAAATAGCGAGACCCCGGGGGGGCTAATCGGGCTGGGACGCATAAGTTCCTCTTGAAAGCAGCCCCGGCTTGGCACGGAGATTTCATCTCCTGTCAAAAGCATAATATCTACGGCGTTTTGCCCCTCAAACACCCCCCGCATATCTAAAACATAGCGTTGGCTGGCGCGGCGCACTTCTACTGCAGAGATATCAGCATCGGGGCGCACCCCACCTGCCGCACGCAAAGCGGCAGAAAGATTGCGCGCTTCCGTCGATGCGCCAAGTGCATCCTGCCGCCGCCCATCAACTTGGTCTCCCGGCACGCCCCCAATCTCTACCGCGCGCGGCTCAAACACAGCCCCCGATACCCCTACCGTCACAGAAGCAAAATCAGCCACCCGAACAGAAATACGGGGCTGCTCTGCAAAAAAATCACCCGCGATCAATTGAGTTGCAATGTCGCGCTCGATCTCCGTTGTTAGGCGCCCCTGTGCGCGGATCGGTGCTAGAAAAGGCAGATTAATCGTCCCGTCGCGCGACACGACGTAGTTGCCATTAAACGTATCGTCATCTCCGATACGCACATCCACAAGATCATTGCGCGTCAGACGCTCTCCGCGCAGTGCTGCCGCCGAAAGCCCGGATGCTTTACCCGCCAAGCCGCCACGAGGGGCCGCGCATTTGCGCGCATTAATGGCTGTCGAGCGCAAAAAATCTGCCTCCCTCCGACTTACATCGGGCTCACGGTATTGCGCTTGATAGGCATCCCCAACAGAAACCTCTTCAAGGTTATCTGGCTGATCCAACTTGGCACAGCCACTTATCGCAAGCGCTACGCAGGCCAGGGAGCTCAGTTTGAAGACTGTGTTCATCGGTGGATAGGTCTGTCGATTGCCTCTGATAGTAACCTTGATACGCATTCACGGCCGATGGGTCGACAGGATATCCATGCCGAGAGCCTATCCTTTAGGATATGATGCAGTTCGGTTGCCCCATGTCCCTCTCCGCTAGCGCACAAGACAGCAGGCTGCTCTCGCAATAGTTTGAGGGCATCAAATGTGACTGGACCCAATTATGATCGCTTCGACGAAGACATCACGCATCGCTCAAAATTTGCTTGCTTACGGTGCTTCGGAAGTGGCGGCCAAAGCCTCACGGTTGCTGGTAGTGGTTGCCGTTGCGCGTTCTCTTGATCTAGCACAAATCGGTCTCGCGGCGGCCGCATTGGCCGCGGCCGACATCCTCAAATCCCTGACCGAAAACGGCGCAGGCCAAAAGATCATCGCCAGCCCCGAGCAAGACCTGCCGCAAACCTGCGCTACGGCACATCGAATTTTCTGGCTCTGGTGCATAGGTCTGTTTTGCGCGCAATCCGTAGTGGGCTTTGCTCTCTACGCCATGAACGGGAACACCGTTCTTTTGGCGCTCATCTTGTTGCTCGCAGGTGAATATCTCTTCATGCCAGCGGGTCTGGTACAAACCGCTCTCGCCATGCGGGCGGGCAAACTGCGCCAAACCGCAGCCATTTCCGGCGGGCAGATCGTCGGAGCAAATCTTATGTCCGCAGGGCTCGCACTGTTCTGGCCATCCGCGTTGGCGCTTATTCTGCCACGCCTACTGACCGCCCCATTTTGGCTTATTGCCATGCGCCGCCTGCACCCTTGGAAACTTGATCTATCTCAAGGCCGCGCCCCGTTGCGCCCCTTCGTCAGCTTTGGCAGCGCAGTAATCGGCGTGGAGCTGGTCAAAGCGCTGCGCCTACAGGCTGACAAAGTCATCATTGGCAGCTTGATGGGGGCTGAGGCGCTTGGGCTGTATTTCATGGCCTTCAATGCTGGGCTGAGCCTAGCAAACTCCTTCTCGGTTGCCTTTTCGACAGTTCTATTTCCACATCTATGTGCCAGCACGCAGAAAGCGTTGGCCCTGCGCCAGAGCATTTTGCTGGCCATGGGTCTGATCACGCCTGCCGTAATCCTGCAGGCCTTGCTCGCCCCCTATTACGTCCCAGTGCTCTTCGGCCCAGGTTGGTCCCAAATCGATGAAATCGTCTCGATCCTTTGCCTTGTCGCCATACCAACGACCCTGTGGTCCGCTACAGCTGGATGGCTCCGCGCCACCGGTCGTGCGCATCTCGAGTTTTGGCTCACCACCCTGATCACATCCGCACTCATGATTAGTACCGCCACATTTGCATCACTTGGCCTCCTTCCAGTCGCCATCGCCTATGCGCTCACTGCGACCCTTCTCATGGTGGGTGCTTCCCTGCCTGCCCTGTCATTGGCCTTCGGCCGCAACTTCGCAAAGGTCTGACCTATGCCACGATTTTCTATCATTCTGCCTTGCTTCAACGCTGAAGCTACAATTGGACAAACGCTCGCGGGCCTGATCGCGCAGAGCTTTCAAGATTGGGAAGCCATTTGCATTGACGATGGATCGACGGATGCCACAGCTGAGCTTATCCAGAACATCGCCAAGACAGACGCACGTATTCATCTGGTACGTCACGCTGAAAAAGGACCAAGCGCTGCGCGGAACACTGGCGTTGCACAACATGCCCATGGCGACCTGATCGCCTTTTGTGATGCAGATGATATCTGGCACCCCAATAAGCTTTTGCAGCTGATCAGCGTCTTTGACGATCCGAAGGTAGATGGTGCGTTTGGGCAAATCGCGTTCTTCCATCACACGCCCGAAGATGCACAGGCTTGGTCCACAGTTCCAAAAGCACCCCTTTCGATTGACATGCTGCTCGGTGAAAACCCGGTCTGCACGATGTCCAACCTCACCCTGCGTAAAAACGCCTTCCTAAACGGCGGTGGTTTTGACCCCAACATCGTTCATAACGAAGACCTTGAGATGCTTGTGCGTCTTGTTGGCGAGGGCGCCCGTATTTTGCCGGTCCCGACACTGCATACTTATTATCGCACCAGCCCAGAAGGGCTTTCTGCCAATTTGGACGCCATGCTGAAAGGGCGCGAGCAGGCCCTTGCCACCGCTGCGCGTTTTGGAATCCAACCCAGTCGTGCCAGCCATGCAATTCATCACCGTTATCTCGCTCGGCGCGCCCTTCGCGTAGACAGGGCACGCAGCACAGCGCTTCGTCACAGCTTGACTGGCCTAATGCACTCGCCAGCCGGCTTTATGTCCCCTGCTCGCCGGGGTGTCCTGACTTTGGGGGCAGCTCTTGCCGCCACCGTTCTTCCACGCGGCATCCGCCGTTCGCTGTTCTGCTAACGTCAATCGGAGTTCTCACTATGACACTGGCTTCCATCATTGTGCCCGCCTTTAACGTTCAAGCCACTATGCGCCAAACACTTGAGGCTCTGCTCGCGCAGACCTACGCGCATTTTGAAATCATCATTGTCGATGATGGCTCCACCGATGCTACACCCCAGATCGCTGCAGAGTTTGCAACCGACCCCCGCGTGCGGGTCATACGCCAGAACAATCGAGGGTTGGCCGGCGCGCGCAACAGTGGAATTGCTGCCGCAAATGGGGCCTTCATCGGCTTTTGCGACGCCGATGATATCTGGCTTCCCCATAAGCTCGCCCGTCATGTGGCCCACCTTCAAGCCAACCCAAAGGTCGGTATCAGCTATGCTGGATCCGCCTTTATCGATAATGAAGGTATACTGACCGGACAGGCGCAACGACCCCGCCTCAAAGGCATTGGCGCCAGCCACATTTTCAAACGCAACCCCATCGGCAACGGCTCTGCTCCCGTGATCCGCCGTGCGGTTTTTGACGAAATCGCTTATCAGCCTCACTTTGAGATGCAGCGCTCTTGGTATTTTGATGAGACCTTCCGGCAGTCGGAAGACATCGAATGCTGGCTGCGCATCGCTCTCACCACACATTGGGACTTTGAAGGGCTGCCGGGGCTTTTGACACAGTACCGGATCAATACCACAGGGCTTTCTGCCGCCACCGATCGCCAGCTTGCCGCCTGGGACCGTATGGTTGCAAAGCTTACACCTTTGAACCCCTCCTTCTTTGCTGTGAATACCAAGCCCGCACGCGCCTACCAACTGCGCTACCTGAGCCGCCGTGCTGTAAGCGCGCTGGACGCCCCTCGGGCTCGAAACCTTAGTCTTGCTTGGATGGCTCAGTCCCGCACACCTCTCATCGAAGAGCCCGTCAAATCTATCGTGACTTTGGCTGCAAGTGCCGCTTTGTCGGCCTTCGGTGGCGACATGATGCGCCGCATTATGAAATCGGCCCAAGCGCTTGCCCCAAAAGCAATAGCCCAATGATGCGGCCGCGCGTATTACATTTGGTAGATGATACCACCGCAGGCGGTGTCATGCGGGTGTTGGACCATATTACGACCGCACCCGAACTTGCCAAAGACGCCGACCATCATCTGCGCAGTATCTCCCGGAACCGCTGGCTGCCCGAGCGCATCCAAGCAGATGTGATCGTCTCCAACCTCGCCATTAGCTGGCGCGCTTTGCCAATGCTCATGGCCCTGCGTCTCATGCACCCAAAAACAAAATTGATCCATGTTGAGCACAGCTACACTGAGCAATTTGTTGAAAGGAACGTTATCCATAGAAAACGGTTTGCCACATTACTACGCTGTGCCTATGGGCTGTTTGATAAGGTCGTGGCCGTAAGCCATGGCCAAGCAGATTGGTTGAAGAAAAGCGGCGCTGTGAAACCCCATGCCCTCAGCGTCATCCAGTCTTGCGTTGATCTCTCTCCCTTCCGCAACGTGTCGCCTCCCTCCACTCCAATGCGTGTCATAGGCGCCATCGGACGGCTGGACGAACAAAAAGGGTTCGACTTGCTGATTCGGGCCTTTCAGAAAACGACCGACCCGCAAATCGCACTACGTGTTTATGGCGAAGGTGCTGAGGAGGCCAACTTGCGTCGTTTGGCAAATGGTGACCCCCGAATTGAGTTTAAGGGTTTTGTTCCAGATCCCGTTGCAGCAATAGCTTCCGTAGATATTGTTGCCATGCCTTCAAGATGGGAAGCGTACGGTCTCGTGGCTATCGAAGCGCTTGCCGCAAAACGGCATTTGTTGGTCAATGAAATCGACGGTTTACAAGATCACCTTGAGAATGGAGCGCAAGCGGTGAAGCCAAATAGCGGCATCGCCGGTTGGCAACATGCGATTGAACGATGTACAGCTCAGCGTTACAGGGAAACCATCCATTCGGACCAGAATGAAATTCTGCTTGAGGATATTTATGCCTCGGCATGGTCAAAGATGTTACACTGCCTTTCAACGCAAGCTAAATAGCACACTGCCTTCAACAGCGCCCCTGTATCGTTAATTTGCTCCAATCTGGAAGCTCTACTTTCAGGTCACGTTCCCAAAACTCCGCAGACCTTACATCCGGCACAAGCATGAATGGATCGCGACAGTAACGGTCAATACAACGTTTCAGATTCTCGCTTGCCTGCGCCTTGACATGCTCCCATGCTAATTGCCCGCAGAATATTTCACCGCGATACTTCGCGTAAGATTTTATTAAACGCTCAAGAATAGAAGGGCTAACCTCTTCGAAAACAATTAGTCGCGGTATATAACCTGAGGAATAGAGCTCAAATGCAACAAGCTGGGTATCCTCCCAGTTCCGGCTACCCAAAAAATCTTCCGTTATCGAGCCCCTAATTTGGTAAGCAAACTTTCCCTTCAGGCCTGAAGTCGTAGGGTCATCTTGATCCACCCGGGGAAGGGGTGGCATATCTGATGATATGTCACAATCTAGTACAGCCATGACAATAGTCGTCTGCAAATTACGAATTTCCCTCTGCATATGATCTTTGAACCTTGACCGGGAAAGAGCTCGATCATTTCCCGAGTCTCTCCACAGATCTATCATAACTGCTTGAGATTTGAACTTCCGTACCGCATACAAGCAAAAAAGAATTTGATCATAACTTTGGATCGTAGAAGCTGCTTCTGCAGCCAGGCTAATCCAGTCTACCCCAGCTACCGGTCGCGAAAACCAATTTGGTGCGATATCCCTTAAAAGTTGTTCGGAACGTGCATGCTCGGGAAGCTTCTGAAGTTTCTGTGGAGATAAAAATTCGGCTTCCATCAATGCAATCAGATTTACTAATGTGTGCTTGGCTTTAGCGCGCATTGCTTTCGAATCCGCCGTTTCAAAACGGCTGTTAGTTTGGTAGCTGACCATAGCAAGCTTTCCTGACCTATTTATCTGATAGAATCTAACATTTAAATATATTAATTTCCCTATCATCCACCAGAAAAATCATTTTGGCGCCCAAAAATTGAGTTCGAAAGCTTCGCGAATGAAACTTCCAATGGCGGCGTGGCCTAATGGTCCGCTTCTGCCTATCTTACCACGCGGAGGGGTATTGTCACGTTAACTCGCCGAATTTGAAAGTTGGCAAGCTGTTCGTTGATCAAGCGGCCTGTGCCGCAGATTTCTACGCCTTGAATGCTTATGACCGGCCCGCGATCTTCACAACGACTTCGTCCAGATGCCAGACATCGCCAGGGCGCGGCTGCCGTCGCCGCAGAACGTGGGCGATCAGGGGGCCGAACTTGACGCTTCAGCGCCGGATCGTTTCATACGAAACGTCCACGCCGCGTTCCAGCATCCGCTCCTCGACCTCGCGCAGGCTCAAGTTGAACCGGACGTAGATCCAGACAACACGAGCAATGATCTGAGGCGGAAACCGATGGCGTTTGTAGCTGATCTTTTGTGTCTGCATCGACACCGCCTACGCCCAGATCAATGAACCAGCAACCTTAGGACCGTTAACGTGACAACACCGCATTCGGGCAGGGCGGGTGTCCAAGTAACTCTGGATACTTTCGATCGCTCTTGCCAGCAATCATGCTTTGCGTCATGCTCAAAGCATGACCCACGATCTGCGCACCAACCACTTCGTACGCTCCCGAATATCGAACTGATCTCAGTTCGGATAAACTCGGGAGTGGCATGGTGCGCAACGGGCCTTATAACCCCTTTAGACGCCAGATAAGCGTCGGCGCGGCGTTTCGATTCCGCCCACTCCTACCACTTCTCCATCCCGCATAGGATATCTCATGTCGCAGGCAATTGCATTGGCAGCCGTACAAGATGCGATCGCTGCCAAGTACCCTGACAGATCAGTCGAGCTGATCGCGCAGGTGCATTATATCCGCCCAGACGATGTTGCACGCATCGACGTCTGCGGATGCGACGACGCGATGACACGACGATCCATCAGAACTGATGCAGTGCGTCTGCTGCAGCAGCTTGGTATCCATGTCGAGCTGGTCGGGGGGCATGACGTATATACGGTACCCCCGAATTACTCAGATCCAGTATCTTTTCAAGATTACGCCAGCAGATTGCATCACAGGCTAATCACCACGGCGGATTTTTTGCGGGCCTATAGCGAAGGTAGCGTGACCCGCGATGTTGCCATGAGCGGAATCGGCGTGAAAAACTATCGCGACTTCCGCCGAGCTTTGTTCGATTGCGGATTCGGTCATGCGACCATCCGGAGAGATATCGAACTCTCGTTACTCACTGATCCGACGCCAGCGGGCTCGGTTTATGTCGATCTCGAGGGGATCAATCCTCGTATCCTCGCCCATACCAACGACAAGACTACCTTTATCGCCTACGCGAAACGCGTACTATCCATCTTTGAGGCGCTGCATGGCGAGTTTCGTGCCGATACAGCAATTCGCATGCGGGGGATGACATTCAGCTTCGACACGGTGGCTTTTACAAGCGACCAGAGAGCTGCAGCTCGGCCTGCACTAGCTGCCCGCCTTGCTGACTCTGGTTGCTCCAATAATGAGATCGAGCAACTCATCGGGCTCCCGGGCGACATCGAAACGATCTCCGAATATGCCATGCGCATAATTGGTGATGATCCAATCCCACCGGCGCGCATCCCAAAGCCGCGAAAGCGTCTGCCACCTCCTCGGTCGCGGCCACTGTCCGATGACAGCGACAACGATGATGACTGACGAGCTGTTTCCATCGGGCATCACGCATATCGAGGTACGGTGCTGGGATTGCGGCCACACAGTGACGCGCCGCCCTGGCGATGTGCCGGCAGGCATTTCGCAACATCAGTACGAGCGCCGGTCCGTTTGAGAATGCGGCACAGGCTGGCCCCAAGTCACCCGATATCCGCGCAAGAAGCCGGCCTCAATGTGATCGAGCAAGCAACACCATCTCGGAGTCTTACTAATGAGATTAACACGCCCGCCGCACGAGTCTGGCCGCGCTGAGTTTGGGTATGCTATGCGCATTGAGACGTTGATCTGGGCGATGACAGCAGCCGACATTGAGGGTGCCGAGCGCGTAAGGCACAAACCCGCAGGATGGATCGGCATCTTTGAAACTCTCGGCGCGCATCTAGCGCATGATCCGAGCAACTACTCGATCACTGACGCTAAAGAAGAATTCGGCATGCTGCATCTCGAGGTGATCGATAAGAGGATAGGGGGCGTAGATACAGATTTCTTGCAGTGGTGCGCTGAGCAGAGCTCTGAGCGCTGCATGGTATTCGGAACGCCAGGACGAATCCGCTCCGAATTGGGTTGGGTCATGACGCTCTCAGATGCGGCATACGATCTCCTGATCAAGACGCCCAACAAGCAGTTCTTGCGCTTGGTTTATCCCGAGACGTAGGGCCGGGGGGTATCGACTGCAATTTGGTACGCTCACCTTATTCTGGTATCATCGGTGTATTGATGCAGATGGTGTACTCACCAAGATTGAATGCGCGTTGGGAGCGAGGCATTGGCTCACGCATGGTATAGGTCAAAACCTTTGCCGGGCTTTGACGGCCAGACGGCTATGCAACTCGTGGGGGCAGGTAAGGCCCAACAAGTCATCGATTGCATCGATGCGGTTGAGGCGGATGTCTACGCATGATTTTGGCCTGCAAGTATCGGTCTAAGCCTACCCACAAAAGAAGGGCCTGAGGGTCATTCCATGTCGTTCAATCGAGATGTTCAGTGATGCACGGACTGTCTGCGCTGTGCTGCGGAAACTTTAATCATGCTGGTCCCGTTTCTCCTCCAGCAACGATGATGTTCGTGGCCGCCTAAGAAGACTGTAAGCGGCGGCTACGCAGCACTTAGGATCAGCTTGACGGCTGGAAATTCCACGGAAGAAGATCATCGATGCGATTG
>NZ_JBIFFM010000038.1:0-1250 GCF_043556995.1 Sulfitobacter sp. 1A15106
CTTGCTACCGTCGCGCCCAGTAGTGACATTCCTGCTTTGCAAACCCAGTGACATTTCTGAATGGTGTTTACATAAGCTGTAGCCGCGGCACATTCTAAACTGCGTTGCGACAGATGCTCTATCTTGCTGGAAAGCAAGGAGAACGAGATTGGCACACATCGAACTGAACCTGCGCGAAAGGCGCCAGATTGAAGATATGCTGAATGCCAAGGCACCAGTACGGAAAATCGCAGAGGCCATCGGCAGGCATCGCTCGACGGTCTACCGCGAAATCAAGCGAAACGCCTTCTCTGATGAAGAACTGCCGGAACTGAACGGGTATTACGGTATGGTCGCTCAGAAGGAGGCGTTGGCCAGGCGTGCGCGGCGGCGCAAGCTGCTGAGGCTCGAAGCTCTTCGGCAGGCCATTGTTGACCGGCTCAAGGCCGGGTGGTCACCAGAGCAGATCGCAGGCCGCCTCGGGTTCGAGGGCTTGGATGCCCGCATCAGTCACGAGACAATCTACGCTTGGGTCTATGGCCCCGAGGGCCGGGCCGATGACCTCGCGCGGCACCTTCCCAGCCGCCGCAAACAGAGAAAGCCACGCCATGCGCGCAGGCCTCGTGGACGGGTCTTCCCGCCGGAGCGGTCTATCCATCAGCGACCTGACTACGTCAAGTCACGGGAAACCTTCGGAGAATGGGAGGGCGATCTGATGATCTTCGAGCGCGCCACGGGCAAGATGAACGTCGCCTCACTGGTTGAACGCAAGACCCGCTTCGCCGTGCTGTTCCGCAACAACGACAGGAGCACGACCCACTTCATGCGCCGACTGATGGCGGTGATGGAGCCCCTGCCCCAACCTGCGCGACAGTCGATCACCTTCGACCGCGGCATCGAGTTCCGCGACTGGCGCAAGCTTGAGGCCGGGATCGGAACCACCGCATGGTTCTGCGACCCGCAGGCGCCTTGGCAAAAGGGATCGGTCGAGAACCTGAATAAGCGCGCCCGCCGCTGGCTACCCCGTGACACGCCGGTGGCAATGTTGGGCGAAGATGCCATGAAGGTCGTTTGCGACCGCCTAAACGGCACGCCCCGCAAATGCCTCGGCTGGCGCACACCCTTGGAAGCCTTCAGGGAAGAAATGAGGAACTTGGGATAGAGATACCTGTCGCAACGGGTCTTGAGCCTTCACGCAAAGCAGTAATGTCACCCATCGGCAAAGCAGAAGTGTCACTCTCCTTGCATACGGTAGCGAGGATTAGTGGACA
>NZ_JBIFFM010000022.1:0-19363 GCF_043556995.1 Sulfitobacter sp. 1A15106
CATGAGGGCCATGAGGGCCATGAGGGCCATGAGGGCCATGAGGGCCATGAGGGCCATGAGGGCCATGAGGGCCATGAAAAATCGTCCGCGGTTTCCACGCAAGCAGAAAAGGCCCATCATCAGTCGGATGCTGTGACAGGCGCCGAGACGTCCGCCTCCTATGTTTGCCCGATGCACCCGGAAGTGACCTCGGACACGCCCGGTTCCTGTCCAAAATGCGGCATGGACCTCGTCCCGCAGGCCGAGGCCGGAGAGCACGTGCACCACGGCCATCACGCCGAACCGGCCACGGAGCCGACAGGCCCCTATACCTGCCCCATGCACCCGGAGGTCACCTCTGACACGCCCGGCTCCTGCCCGAAATGCGGCATGGACCTCGTCCCGCAGGCCGAGGCCGGGGAACACGCGCATCACGAACATGGCCATCACGCCGAACCGGCCGCAGAGCCGAAAGGCCCCTACATCTGCCCGATGCACCCGGAGGTGACTTCCGACACACCCGGGTCCTGCCCTAAGTGCGGCATGGACCTCGTCCCGCAGGCCGAGGCCGGGAAACATGCGGACCACGGCCACGGCCATCACGCCGAACCGGCCACGGAGCCGACAGGCCCCTACACCTGCCCCATGCACCCGGATGTCGCCTCCGACACACCGGGTTCCTGCCCCAAGTGTGGCATGGACCTCGTCCAGCAGGCCGAGGCCGGAAAGCATGCGCATGGTGGACATGGCGGTCACAAGCACCACAAGGACATGCCAGCGCAAGAGGGCCAAGGAGAGCACGCCGCGCATGGCGCCCACGAACAGCAGGATGCGCATGGCGCGCATCATGGCCACACAGGCCACGGCGCGGCGCCAGACATCCCGGGGATCGAACCGCATTTCATGTCAATGGTCGAACTCACCGAAGGCAAACCGGTCAGCCCCGACGGATTGGTCATGGAATGGATAGACGCGCCCTTTGGCCCCTTCTTCCCGGGTCTTCCGGGCGGTCTGCACCTGGACCTGACCCTCGATGGAGACAGCGTCGCGGGCACCGCGGTCAGAGGGATGAAGATGGCGGCGCTGCCATCAGGCGTTGCTCTCGAAGACTTCGCTGATCATCTTGCGGACGCGGTGCCCTTGTCGCCGGTGGCAATGCGCGAACTGGCTTGCCGTGCTGCCGAGAAGGCTACCGGACAAACTGCACCCAAGGACACTCTGGCCGCCCGCGCCGCAGCAGTGGAACGCGAACGGATTGCAAGCCATCTCAACTGGCTGGCCGGGTTGGCTCGACAAGCGGGCCTTGCACCGCTGGGGCGCCGGGCGGCGGCCATGGAACACCGCGTCCGGACGGCTAAAGCGGATGAGGTGGCAGAGCAAGCAACTTCTATAACGAGCCTTCTGTACGGTGCACTCAACCGATCACTTATGGGACCAAAACTGACCGGGATCGGGACGCTTCAGGGAGCATCGGAAGGTCCTGTGGCACGTGCGGCGGACCATGCGTCCGATGCCAGACACGGCGACGGGGTCTACGACGAATTAGGTTTCGAACCGATCACGCAGGATGAAGGCGACGCCATGGCGCGGCTCCGCCAGCGCTGCGCAGAAATCGGGCAAAGCCTTGACCTGATATCGGCGGCGGGCGCGACCGCGATGCCAGAGATGCCGCGTGCAACAGGCGACGGCCACGGCACGGCAACGTTGGAAACACCGCGCGGACCCGCAACGCTGCACCTGACATTAAAGGGCGGTACAGTCGCCTCGGCCCATCTGAAGACGCCGTTCTCCGACCTCGCCGCGCATGTGCCCGACCTGATAAAGCAGATGGAACTTGCCGACGCACTGACCGCAATCGCCTCGCTCGATCTCGATCCCTGGAGCGCGACCCAATGAGCATCGCGGTGATTATCCTCGCTCTCGCGATCGGCTGCTACGCCGTGGCCGTTCTGGAAGGCTGGGCCGTCCATGGACGCCTCAGCCTCACACGGCCGGCGACCTCGGCGCTAGCGCTGCTGGGCCGCGAACAGATCCTGCCGCGCACATCTGACAGGCTGTTTTTCGAGGCTGGCCCGGTCCTCTTGCTGGTCGCGGGCCTGTTGTCAGTCGCCGTTATCCCACTGGCACCGGGGCTGATCATCACCGATCTGGCCATCGGCGCGTTGTTTCTGAACGCCGCGCTGGCTTACGTGCTGGTTGCGCTTATCATGGCCGGCTGGGGGCCGAACGGGGCCTACGGGATGATCGGCGGCTGGCGCTTTCTGGGCCAGTTCGTCGCCTATGCCATGCTGATCGTGATGCCCATAACGGCAGTTGCGATGCGGGCCGAGTCGCTCTCCACCACGCAGATCGTCCTGTCGCAGGCGGCCTTGTGGAACGTCGCCTATCAGCCCATCGGCTTCGTCCTGTTCGTCATCGCGGCGATGGGTGTCGCCTGGCTGCCGCCCATCGACCTGCCCACCGGCGGCGGCGATCTGGCGGGTGGAGTCGAGGCCGAATACACCGGCGCGCGGCTGGCCGTCCTGCGACTGGCGCGGCTTGTGATCATCGTCGCACTGGCCAGCGCGACCGTTACCTTCTACCTCGGCGGCTGGCTTGGACCGTGGCTGCCGGGCTGGGCCTGGACTGCGCTCAAGACACTTGGTGTAGCGGCCGCGATGCTGATGCTCGGGCCGCGCCTGCCGCGCCTGCGCGAGGCGAAGTATCTGGAACTGAGCTGGAAGCTCGGCATCACCCTGGCGCTGGCCAATATCTTCCTTGTGGGCGTCATCGCCCTCGTGGTGCCGATATGAGCCTTGCCACCGCTCTGTTTCTCGCCTTTTTCGGCACCGCCGCGATCTGGTTCGGGGTGGTCGTCTTTCGCACACATTCGATGGTGCGTTCGGCCATTGCGCTCCTGTTCAGTCAGACCGCCATCGGGGCGATGTTCCTTGTCATGCAGGCCGAATTTCTGGGCGTGCTCCAGATCATGATGATGGCCACGGAGATGAGCGTCATGGCGATTTTCATGGTCATGTTCATGATGGACCCCGGCGGCATGGGCAAGATGGACATGACGCACCAGAAACGCCTGTCGCTCTGGGCGGGCGGGATTGGCTTGGTCGCCGCACTGGTGGTGATCTGGACCGCCGGCTGGCAAGGCCCCGTGCCCGACGTGCCCGGGGCCGATGAACAGGCGCGCTTGCTGGGCCGCGAACTGCTGGGCCGCTCCATGTTCATTTTTGAAAGCGCGGCGCTGATGATCCTGACCGCGATGATCGCGGCGACCATGGTCGCGATCGCCCCGCAAGAAAAGGATAGCCAATGATCCCGGAACTCATGATCGCGCTCAGCGTCGGTGCGGCGCTTTTCGGCGTTGGCCTCTATGGTGCGCTCAGCCAGACCAACCTTGTGATGATCATCATGGGGGTCGAGTTGATCCTTGCCGCGGCACTGCTCAATCTCGTGGCGTTCTGGCGCTATCTGCACCCCGATGTGACAGCGGCGAAGATGTTCGTGCTGATCGTCATGGCGGTGATGGCGGTCGAGATGGCCGTGGGTTTCGGCATCGCCATCGCCCGGTTCCGCTCGCGCGGGTCGGTCGAGATGGAAGAAGCGCGGGAGCTCAGGGGGTGATCTGGCTTTCGCTGACGATCCTCGCGCCTTTGGGCGCGGGCCTGACGACACTTGCGCTCCGGCGCATGCCCGAGGCGATTGCGCTGACCGGTGCGGCCTTGGGCCTTGCCGGGGCGATTGCTCTGTTGGCCGGGGTGGCGGGCGGTGCGGATGTCACGGCCACCCTGCCCTTCCTGCCGGACCTGCCGATCCGGCTGGTGGCCAACCCGCTGACGGCAACGCTGGCGCTGGTCGTCGCGACCGTCGCGGCGATGGTCCTGACCTATGCGGCGGGTTACATGTCCCATGACCCCGAGCGCCCCCGCTTTTTCGGCACCATGCTGATGTTCGTGGCCGCGATGCAGCTTCTGGTGCTGTCGGGGGACTGGATCACCCTGCTGGCCGCGTGGGAGATGATTGGTTTTGCCTCCTACCTTCTGATCGGCTTCTGGCATAGGCGAAAGGGCGTGCCCGGAGCGGCCATGCGGGCATTCCTCTATACCCGGACGGCCGATCTGGGCCTCTACCTCGCGGCCTTCCTGCTGATCGGTATCGCCGGAACCTCCGAGATTTCGGCCACGCTTTCCACCACCGGCACCCCGGCGCTGATCGCAGGGCTGCTGCTCTTGTTTGCGGCGATGGGGAAGTCGGCGCAGGTGCCGATGCAGGACTGGCTGATGCGGGCGATGGCGGGGCCAACGCCGGTGTCTGCCCTGCTCCACTCGGCCACGCTGGTGGCGGCGGGGGCGATCCTGCTGATCCGGACCGCGCCGATGCTGCCCGGCGGCGCGCTTCTGGCCATCGGGATTGTCGGCGGGGCGACGGCGGTGATTGCCGGGCTGATGGCACTGGCCGCAACAGACCTCAAGCGTCTGCTCGCCGCCTCGACCGCCAGCCAGTACGGGCTGATGCTGATCGCGGTGGGGGCCGGCGCGCCCGTTGCCGCGCTTTTGCATCTGATCGCGCATGCCGCGATCAAATCGGCGCTCTTTCTCGGCGCAGGCGTCTTTCAGCACGACCGCGAGAGCACCGATCTGGACACGCTTGCCGGCGCGGGCCGCGCCCGGCCCGGCATTTTTGCGGGCTTTGCACTGGCCGCGCTGGCGCTGGCCGGGCTGCCACCGCTCGCCGCCTTCTATTCCAAGGACGCAATCCTCGCCGCGGCTCTCGATAGCCCCTCTGCCGCGTGGTTTCTGCCGCTGGCCCTTGCTGGGTCGGTGCTGACCGGGGCTTATATGGGCCGGGCATTGAAGGTGCTGTGGTCCGGCACGCCGGAGAAGCCCCGCGATAAGGTGCCGCTCATGGCCGTCGGCATGGGCGTTCTCGTGATACTCGCCGCGACTCTGGGCTTCGCTTTCAAACCGCTGGAGGCGATGCTGGGCGCGCATCTGGCCGAGCCCGGCTGGATCGTCCCGGCCATGGGGCTGGCGGTGGGTCTGGCCGGGCTGGCGCTTGGCTGGCTGCTGGCCCCCGCCCGCCTTCTGGGTCCGCTGCTTGCGCCAGCACGAAACGGCTTCCCGCTCGCAGGTGGCATGGACGCCCTCGTGGTCCGCCCGACGCTGGCCCTGGCACGGCTCTGCGACCGCCTGGATGCCTGGATCATCCGCCGTGTCGTGCTGGGCGGCATCGTCGCAGGTACACAAGCATTGTCACGCCGGATCGAACGCGCCGAAGACAGTCTTCTGGCGCTGCTCAACGCGGTGGGCAGGCTCAACCTGTCCCTCGGGCTGGCCAGCCTGCGTTTTGACCGCGACACCATCGATCGTGCGATCTTTGGCCTTGTCGATCGCACAATCGCCCTCGGCACCCGCGCCCGCCGTCTGCAAAGCGGCCTTATCCACCGCGAAATGGCGCTGACCGTCGCCGGAATCGCTCTCGTCACCGGCGTACTCCTCGCCGCCCCGTTCTACTTCTGAGGATCGCGCCCATGCCGCTTCTGACCATTGCCACCTTCCTGCCCATCCTTGCCGGTCTCGCGCTCATGGCGCTGCCCGACCGGTCCACGCGAACGGCACATGCGGTGTCCATCGCCGCCACGGGGGCCGTGTTCCTGATCACACTGGCAATCTGGGCGCGCGGCATCGTGGCCGGAGACTTCGCCCAGGTCGAGGAAATCGCCTGGATCCCCGCCATCGGCGCGGCCTACCGGCTGGGCGTGGACGGATTGAGCCTGCCTCTGGTGCTGCTGACCTCGCTTCTGTTTTTCCTGTCGGCGTTGTATTCGGCGCGGATCGGGGAGCGGGCGGCCTCCTATGTGGTGCTCATGCTGATGCTGGAAACCGCCTCGCTCGGCACGTTCATGGCGCTTGACGGCCTGCTCTTCTACGTCTTCTTCGAGGTCTCGCTGGTCGGCATGTACTTCATGATCGCAGGCTGGGGCTATGAAGAGCGTCAGCGGGCCGCACTCATGTTCTTTCTCTACACGCTTCTGGGCTCGCTGCCGCTCCTGCTGGCGATCATCGGGCTTTACCTCGGATCGGGCACCTTCGACATGCGTGTCTGGGTCGAGGGCACCGCACTGGGCGGGCTTCCTGCCATGCTGGCGCTGATCGCGATGCTCGTGACCTTCGCGGTCAAGATCCCGGCCTTCCCGGTCCACACCTGGCTTCCGGCGGCGCATGTGCAGGCGCCCACGGCGGGCAGCGTGATCCTGGCCGGCGTGATGCTGAAATTCGGTACCTACGGGCTTGTGCGCTTTGCCTACCAGATGACGCCCGAGGCCTTCGCACAGGCCGGACAGGTGATCCTCGCCTTCGGGGTGGTCAGCGCGCTATACGGGGCCTTCGCGGCACTGGCGCAGAGCGACCTGAAAAAGATGATCGCCTACACGTCCGTTAACCATATGGGGTACGTGGTGATGGGCGTCGCCATTGCTGCACTGGCGACAGAGCCGCGCATCCGGACCATCGCATTGGATGGCGCAACCCTGCAAATGGTCAGCCACGGTCTGGTCACGGGCGCGCTCTTTTTCCTTGTGGGGATGTTGCAGGACCGGGCCCATACCCGCGGAATCGGCGATTTCGGCGGGCTGCTGGGCCGTGTGCCGTGGCTTGGCTGGGCCTTCATCCTGTCGGCTTTCGCCTCTCTCGGGCTGCCGGGGCTCGCACACTTCCCGGCCGAATTCCAGATCTTCCTTGCCACGCTGAACGGCATGCCCTGGGGGTTGATCGCGATCCTGGCCATCGTGATCACCGCAGCACTCTACCTGCGCGCCATCGCCGGCGTCTTCCTGGGCGAGATGAACGACAAATGGGCCGACATGCCGGATCTGGATAGGCGTGAAAAGCTAGTGATCCTGCCGCTTCTCGTCCTGACCGTTCTGATCGGTGTCGCGCCCGGCTGGCTGATTGACATGATCCACACCACTATGATGGGCCTCGGCAACTGATGGAGATGGGCCGCGATCTTGCCCTTCTGGCGCCGGAGCTGACGCTGGCCGCCGCGGCGATGCTGATGATCGTTGCGGAGATGTTTCGCGCGGCGCGGCTGGTGCTGGCCATCGGGCTGGCCGGGCTTGCGGCGGCGACGATCCTGACGCTGCCGATGCTGAGCGTCGACGCCACCGTCTTCGGCGGCACCTACCGGATCGACCTGATTTCGGGCTGGGCCAAGCTGATCCTGCTGCCCGGCACCGCACTGTCCCTGCTGCTGGTCCGGGCCGAGATTGCTGGCCGCCGGCGCGAGGGCAGCGTTCAATCCCTTGTCGTGCTGGTGACCCTCGGCGCGCTGATGCTGTCGGGGGCGGGCGACATGATGGTGGTGGTGATCGGTGTCGTGCTCACCGGTCTGGGCTCTTTCGCGCTTGTGGCCTGGCCGCGCGACGATGCGGCCACCGAAGCGGCGATGAAATACCTCGTCTTCGGGGCGGTCACCGGATCGGTGATGATCTACGGGCTGACCTTCTGGTTTGGGGGCTCCGGTTCGACGCTGTTTTCGAAACTTGGCCAGTTGCAGGGCCAGACACTTGTGATCATCACCGGGCTGATCGCCATCATCGTCGGTCTGGGTTACAAGGGAGCTCTGGTGCCGTTCCATTTCTGGGCACCGGACGCCTATCAGGGGGCGCCCGTCTCGATCGCGGCCTACCTGTCCGTCATCACCAAGGCGGCCGCCTTTTTCGCCTTCGCACAGGTCCTGCGCGACCTGCCCCGTGACGGTGGCTGGCCTCTGGCACTGGCGGTGATCGCGGCGGCGACAATGACCTATGGCTATCTCGCCGCACTGGTGCAGACCTACCTTGTGCGCCTCATCGCTTATTCCTCGGTGGCACAGTCGGGATATTTCCTGATGGGCGTCGTGACCCTTGGGGCCAGCGGCTTTGCCGTTCCGGGCATTCTGGTCTTTGCCGCCGCCTACGTGGCGATGAACCTCGGCGCCTTTGCGGTTGTCCTGCTGGCCGGGCGCAATCTGGGCGATCTTGAAGGCTTTGGTCGCACCCATCCGTGGCTCGGCGCGGCGATGGTGGTGTTCCTGCTGTCACTGACCGGCATCCCGCCGCTTTTCGGTTTCGTGGGCAAGTTCTACCTGCTCTCGGCAGCGGTCGAGGCCGGGTATCTGTGGCTTGCGATCATCGGCATCCTGAACTCGGTGCTGGCGCTCGGGGTTTATCTGCGGCTGGTGGTGCCGATGTATCGAACTTCTTCGACAGAGCACCCATCAGAGGTGGGCGCTGTTCTGGCCCAAGGAACAGTCGTAGTCACCGTGCTTGTCACGCTTCTTATGGGGTTCGCGGCCGGGATCCTGCCCGGGCCGTAGACCAGACATCGGCATGGATTTGAAGGTGACCGGGCCAGCCCGCCGGTTTGAGACGCGTTCAAGCGAAGAGCATCGGACATTCGCGCGCGCACTTTTTGCGCGCGATGATGTAGATGAGGTGCTGGGTCCCGAGACCGGCAAGCAGGCAAAAAAATCTACGCATAAAACACGAACAGGGTATCGACCACTGCCACAATCGTCAGCGCGCATCATCGCATGTGTCGCGTTGCCCTTTAATCTGAGACGCGACGCGTTTGGCGACAATTTTTGCCCTTAATTGTGAGATACGGCTGTCATGGGGCCCCTGTTTCTCGCGCACCTTTGCGCGATGTGATCAACCGCGGCAAGCAATCGAGGCTCCTTCTCGAAGGCGCGCAAGAGAGCAACCCTTGCATAGTCGTCGATGCTTTTGCTGACGATGGCTGCCTTAGCCAAGGGATGAGATCGAGCGGCGGCGATTGCGGCGAGGTAGAACAGCCTAACTTCCGATCTGGGGTTCTGGACAGCGAACGACGGATCCCCGCGGAAGGTTTTGAGTGACATGGCAAAGGTGACTGCGCGCATTGCGCGCCGAAGTTGCTTGGGGCCGCGCGAGCGCGCGGCGCACTCAAGCATCTCTGCCCCGCGGCGCGCTCGGTATATCAGTTTTCCAGATATTTGTTCCTCACGGAGTTTGCCAAGGGTCTGCACAAGTCTCGTCCCGCAAACTTGGCAGTCAAATGCCCAGGCCCGCCTCCAATGCCTGAGCGAAAGACCCTCTCTGGCGCATTGCATGCAATGCTGGAATGGCATCTGAGCCGTCAGCGAGGCTTCTCGTGGCGTCATTGCCGGAAAGGTCAAAGATCGAACAACATCTGGGTTAACCCGTGCGGCGTTGGCAATCTTCGCCGCCGCAGCCGCGTCGACGTTGAAGTCCAAGGCGGTGCCATGCGCGGTATCGATTCTGAGATGAGCCAGTAGTTCCGCATCATCACAGTAGTTGGCCGCCGCCAGCCGAGACAACCAACCTGACAACAACTCGTCTGGCAGCGGCGCGACAGTCTTGGGCAGCGGGTGCGGCTTCACACCCGGGACTTCTGGAGCCGCCGATGGGGGTTCGCATGGCGCGACCAAACCGGCGTCCATTTTGCGATTGCGTCATCGGTGATGCATTCCTCGCCTGTGATAATGGCGTCGATGGAAAGATCCTTGACCAGAGCGAAGATGCGCGAGGTCACCCCACCGGTCAGTGCCAAGACCTGCTTGAGAGATTTGACCTTCAGGTTGGACTTCTTTTCCAGTGGCATGGCAGCAATAAGGGTCTGGATCATGTCCGAGAACTCGGCATCGTCGCGCCAGTTTGGCAGATGATGTTCGTCCAGCCGTCGGGCAAGCTGGATATCACCGCGAATAGCATCGACGGCCTCGCTGACCCCAAGGCAGACCAGTGACACCTCGAGTTCATTGCTGAGATACCGCAGGACATTGAGAAATCGGCGCTGTTCGCGGTGGGTCCCGGCCAAGAGATTGTGGACCTCGTCGATCATGATCATCCGCAGGCCAAGGTCGCGTAAGAGCGCGATGACACGGACTTCGAGGGAAGCCACATTTTGAGCGCGGGCGCTAAGAGCCGTCGCCGGGGCGCCGACGGCGGCCAGGATGTGCAGGTAAAACCGCCGTTCATCAGGTGCGGGCGGCGCTTGCAACAGCAGAAGCGGTGTGCGGGTGATGCCCGACGCCGGATCGTATTCTGGTGCGTACTTGCGCGACAGGTTTCGGGCAATCATCGTCTTTCCGATCCCGGAGGCGCCATGCACAAGAAGCCCAGGCATACGGGTTTGTCGTGGCGCTTCGATCATGCCCTGCAAGCGGTCCAACACCTGTTCCGCCCGAGGAAAGCCGATCCAGATATCCGATTGAATGAGGGCGATCCGGCCGTCTTCTTCAGTTGTCCCTGCCCTCAATTCACCATCTCTCCACCTTGAACAATGGGCGCGATGTATCACCCGTATCGATCGGGCGCAGCCCTTCGGTTGTCGAGACGGCCGAGTTCGTGCCCTTCAATGTCCCTTTTCTTTCACGGGTTCTGCGTTCGGCCTTCGTCAGGCCCCGGCTTTCAGCTTCGATCTGGCGTTGCTGTCGGATCAGCTCAGCCAGCACCAGCTCATTAGACCCGGACTTGCCAAGGGCACGGGCCTTCCTCATCGCTTCGCGATATTCCCAGAGCGAGACGGGCGGAATTTCCAGGTTTCTGTACCGCGCCTCAACATACCGGCCATCGTCCAGTTCGACCCAGATCATTGAGATATCGCGAGGATCGTAGCGAACGACCACCTTTCCATCCCCGCGCCCAATGTGGCCTGCAAGGGCATCGGACCAGTACCTTATCTGGAACAGATGGATGCCGTCACGCCTGATCTTGCGCAGTTCACTCGGCAGGAAGCTCACCTGAAAGGCTTCCATCTCGAAGGGGATGTCGCCTGTCATTTGCTCTGAGAGCGCCTCCCATTTGGCAACGGGCGTGCAGCCAAGACTTGAATGAATGCTGTTGTTGTAACGGCAGATTTCCAGAGCAAACCAGCGATCGAATTCGCTCAACGTCATCGTGGCCTTGCTTTCGGCGTCATAGTCGCCCTTTGCCGCGATCGAGGATTGCGTTGTTCCCGGCAACAGGTGAACGGCCCCCATCATGGTGCCGATCAACCGTTCGATGTGACCACCGAAGTGAGGACTTGCTGGCGGTCGATAGACCAGATCGATCCCCCAATCCGCACAGGCCGACCGAAAGGCGCGCGACCGGAAATCGCGACCGTTATCGACGTGGATGCTGTGCGGTTTGCCCTGTGCCGGCCAAGGAACATCGCACGCCAATTCCGCAAGAAGTTCCTCCTTGAGGGCCACCGCCTGTGTCAGGCAAAGCGCCACTGACAGACGCGAAGGTGCCTCGAGAGAGGTGTAATATCCGGTCACCATCCGCGTTGCGACGTCGATCGCCAGCGTGACCCAAGGCCGCCCAATTGGTTTGCGTTCAAAGCCGTCGACAAGAATGATGTCCGCCGGTGTATGATCAATTTGGACGATCTCCAGTGGCATACTGGCCTTGTTCTCACCTGTGACCGGCGCAAATTTCTGGCGGGCCGCCTTTGCGCCCTCTCGTGCCTTCGCAACTTCGCGGGCATCCATCGCATCCAGACGACGCTGAACCGTTCGCCGTGTCGGCGGTTGCAAGCCCTCCTGCCAGCAAGCGCTGCGGATTTCTGTCACGACGCGCGACAAGCTCGAACGCTCCCGGCGCAAGAAATAGCGGCGAAGGTGCTCCTCGATTACCGCTTCGACTTTGCTGGATATTAACATCGTCCCGGTCGGGCGGCCCCGTTTCCGCGGAGCCAGAGCGCTGGTGCGCCCACCCTCTTCCGCCAACCGTTTTATCCAACGCCAGACCGTCGCCCTGCTGACACCAAGCTCCCAAACGGCGTCATTGATGCCACGTTCCAGGCTGCCAGTCCCATTGAGATATGCCTGAACAAGAGGGCGCAGCACCGCGGCCCTGCGCGCCTCTTCAGCACCAACAGCAACGCAGTCTTCGCCATCATCATTCATCGATATTTGCCGCAAATGTCTGTGAACCCTGTCTCAGGTTTAAGGGCAAAAATATCAGAATTAAAGGCAAAATCTCATATTTAAGGGCAAAGCTCAGCCGTTGATTTCGTTGGATTTCCCATCTCACAATTAAGGGCTACGCGACACATGGATTTCGATGCGGATGTCGCGGCTGTAGTCATCGCCCAGAAGAGCCCTCACCCGCGCCTCGACCGCGCCGCCTGCGTCATGATCCGTATGCACAACCTCCGGCTCTTCGGTCAGGTTGAAACGGATCAATGGAGAGGTCGCGGCGCGAATGATCTGGGGGTGCAGCTCCGGAGGCGCGCCTTCGATCAGTTGTGCTACATTGGCGGCCCGTCCGGCGGCTTCCGCGCCGATCGCCGCCTGCACGGCGAGTGTTCTTTCGTCAACGAAGAACCAGAGGCTCACCGCCTGCGCCACGACGATAACACCCAGCACCAAGAGTGAGATCTGCGTGCGCAGTCTCCACGGGCGCGTTTTCACGAACTGACCTCGACATCGCAGGTCAGGCTGTAACCGCCGTTGCGCACGGTGGAGATGACACGGGGGCGCAATACGTCCGGTTCGATCTTGCGGCGCAGGCGGCTGATCTGATTGTCGATCGTCCGGTCAAGCGGTCCGGCCACGCGCCCCGCTGTCATTTCCAGCAGCTCATCGCGGCTCATGACGATACGCGGGCGTTCGAGCAGGATGGACAGGAGTTTCAGCTCACCGGAGGTTACCTGATTGCGGGTGCCGTCCGGGGCGGTCAGGGTCCGTCCGTCATAGTCCAGTTCGAGATGGGCGAACCGGATGCGCTTGCCCGCGAATGGGTCCTGCGGAGGGCTCTTCTCGCTGCGTCGCATGATGGCCCTGATCCGGGCCAACAACTCGCGCGGATTGAAGGGTTTGGAGAGATAATCATCCGCGCCGCCTTCCAGACCCTCGATGCGGTCGTCGTCCTCTCCGAGGGCGGTCAGCATCAGGACCGGTGTGCCGCACTCCTGACGCAATCTTTTGCACGCAGTCAGCCCGTCTTCGCCGGGCATCATCACATCGAGCACGATCAGATCGAAAGAATGTCTTGCGCGCTGAGCGTCCATCTCTGCGGCACTTTCGGCGACCGAGGTTCGCATGCCGTTCCGTTCGAGATAGCTTGAAACGGAATTGCGGATCTCGTCATGGTCGTCGACGACCAGAATGTGGGCAGGTTCGCTCATACCCGGTGTATATCAAACCGCCGGTGTAAATGTCCGCCCCCTCTTTGTAGCCAAATGTAACGGCAGTTTGACGCGTCGCGGGAGCAGGGGGGACAATAGGAGCCCTCAAGTCTGCGACAGCGCATGTTCCGGCGGTCTGCGGATCGCCAGCCGGTGCACCCCGGCGGATTGCTGTTCTTCCATGCGGGGCGGCGTCCCGGCGAAGAAGGTCGTGATTTCCTGATACCTGATCCGCGTATCCTCAAGCGCCTGATAGTATCGGAAAAGCTCCTTCAGTGGGGCCGAAAAGTCTTTGTGCGCGGCGAGGACCGCGACCAGTGCCCCAAGCGTGATCCGGCCTTCGATGACGAAATATCCGCCAAGTGAGTAGAACAGAAACGGTGTCAGCGCCGTCAGAAAGTTGTTGAGCGCCTTGATGAAGAACTTGAGACGAAAGATCCTTCTGCGTACCTGCTCCAGCGCCTTGAAACTAGCGCCCGCCGCCGACAGGCCGGACGAGGCGCCCTGTCGTTCGCGCAACTGCTCGCTCAGTTGCCTGCCAAGATCGCGGACCTCTTTGATCCGGATACGCGACAGGGTGTTCACCCGGCGCTGCAGCTTCGGGAGCAGAATAAGCTGAATGGGCAACACGGTCAGCGCGGCGGCACCCAGGATCGGGTCCTGAATGAACATGAACAGCAGAATGGTGAAAAGCGTGCCACCCTGCAAAACCGGCAGGGTCAGGACTTCGGCCGCGAAGCCGCCGATGGGTTCCACTTCCTGTGCGAGTATTGGGACGATCTCGCTTTGCTCGGACGCCTCCGCATCCGAGCGCCACCGCCGATAGATCAGCAGCCTGAAGCGTCGGAGAAACCGCTCCGCCGTATAGCCCTTGAAGACGTTGAGCGTGTATTTGATGAGTCCGTTCAGGCTGATCGACAGCAAATACAGCCCGCAAAGCAGCAGCAGGAATATGACCTGATCCAAACTCTGGCCCAGAACCTCGACCGGGAAAGTCGCGGATTCCAGCGCATTGTTCACGATCTGCTTGGGCAGTTCCAAGGTCAGATACAGGATCGGAAGCGCGAGAAGGCTCAGCATGATCATCTGCGCCTGCTGCCGTCTGGTGTAGCGCAGGACCGAGCTGAACAACCCGGCATCAAGCCCCCTCACGTGGTTCATGCGCGCGACCGGTTTTGCCGGGCGGCTCCAGAGCCGCAGGATACCGCGCAGGACGAGATAGAGGGCGACGCCGATCAGCAATCCCGGCGCCAGGACCAGAATGAGGTGAATGAACGGATGAACCCAGTCCGGCGTCGTATCATTGTAATCGTATCCGAAGAGGGCGGAGACGTCATGTACGAGGACGTGATACCTGTCCATCAGCGACATTGGAGCGCGCTCAATATCCGGCGGGTGAGGCGAGGTGATCATGCACGATGATGACCCCCCACATCCCGGCATCTCTGTGGCCGGGGACCAGACAGGCAAATTCCAGATTGGTCACGTCTGAAAACTTCCAGATCAGTTCCCCGGTTTCACCGCTGGGTATCGATATGAAGTTGGCGGCGTCATGGGTCATGTCCGGATGCTCCTGCATCCATTGCCGGTTTTCGGTGACTTCATCGAAGGAGCCGAGAAAGAAAGTGTGATCGAGTTTGCCGGAGTTCGTGACCCGAAAGCGGACAACCGCTCCGTTCTCGATGTGAAGCGCATCCGGATCAAAGAGCATGTAACCGCTTCCGGTCTCCCTGACCGTGATGTCGACCGTCCTGTCGGGCGTGGCATCGCCGGGGGGTTCTCCGATCGGGTCATGGTCCGGAAGGTCGTAGGCCCTCAGATGGGGTTGCTGGCTTTTGCCATCGGACGCATGCGCGGAGAGGGCGGACAAGATGAGCGCTGCCGCGAGGGTGCAAGTTTTGAACGATGTCTTCATGTGCTCAACGCCTCCGCAGTAGGGGAAATTCTAGAACCGGGTTTATTCGATCGATTGAAGCCGTGAGCCCAAGGGTTCAGCAAACGTCGGATCTGGGTACTACCGCCGCTGGCGCGGTACACCATCGTCGCAGACGGGCGCCCAACGGGGGAAAGAACGGGCGCGGTGTACGCCCGTTCTGGTATTAACGTTATCGCAAGGCGGTGCTCGCGATCCGCACTGACCGTTTAGTGAGTAACGGAGACTTCGCGGAACATGCCGGATTCGTAATGACCGGGGATCAGGCAAGCAGCTTCGAACGTGCCGTTATTTGCAAATGTCCAGATGATTTCGGCATCTTCGCCGGGCGCGAGCCGGATGCGGTTGGGCTCATTATGACCCATATTCATACCGCTCATATCCGCCATTTCGTTCTTGTGCGCGGCGTTCTTCTTTTGCGAGTCGAGAATGAACTCATGGTCCAACTCGCCCTCGTTGCGGACGACGAAACGGACGGTCTCGCCTTCTTTGAAATCCAGATCGCCGCCCTTGAACAGCATTTCGCCGTCGTCTGTTTCGACCATGTCGATCTCGACCGTGCGGTCCACCGCAGCGGCATCGCCGGGCATGCCGATCTTCATTTCTCCATGGGTGTCGCCGGACTTGTTTCCGTGAGCCGCTTCGCCGGCAAACCCCGGTGCCGCAAAGGAGGAAGCCAGTGCGATTGTCAGCAGTAGATGTTTCATCTGTTTAGTCCTTGGTTGCTTTTGGGTTCAGGTATTGGCCGGAGGACTCATCAGCCCTCCGGATTGCTCCCGCAGGAACAAATCTCAGAATTGAAGGCGTGTACCGATCACGACCGAGAACTCATCTGTATCCCCACCGGCCGCGCGGGTGATGTCCCGCGTGTCGCCGAACGAGGTCTCGTAGTTGACGCCGATATAGGGTGAGACCGCACGGTCGATGAGGTCGTAACTCAGCCGCGCACCGATCTCCATGACTGCGCCACCCGCACCCCGCCCCCGGGCGATGTCATCCTTCAGCGGCATATCGATCTCGATGTTCGGGGTCAGGATCAGACGGTTGGTAAGGAGCAGTTCGTATTCCGCCTCGAAACTGAAGAACGAATAGTCGGAGAGGTAGAGATCGGCGTCGATCTCGAACCACTGCGGCGCGAGCCCTTTTACCCCCACGACAGCCGCGTAGCGTTCCGGAACGCCCTCGGGTGTGCTGGCATAGGCTCCGACCACGCCGTTAAAGAAGGTCGAGATTGGAAACCGGAGACGTAGCTGGTTTTCGAGGCTTTCGAACTCATCGGACGAAAGACCGTATTCAGCTTCGCTGCGCCACACCAGCTTGAGCTCATCCGTGCCGATGAGGGCGTCGAAATCCCAGACAAGGACCTCTTCGTCATCCAGTGCGCGAATTTCCAACTGTTCCGCCTGCACGCCCCAGATCAGCTGTTCGGTCTGTTTGACGGGCTGAGCCTGCACGAGCGAGGCCCAAGGAAGGATGAGGCCGGCCAGTCCGGCGAGTTGACTGTATTTCATTACGTTCGTCCTTTGTATTTCCCGGCTCAAGCCGCGCGTCCCTTGACCACGACCTTGCGGAACATTCCCGCCCGCGCGTGGTAGCTGAGGTGACAGTGGAACGCCCATTGACCGGGGGCGTCGGCCTCGACTTCGATGTCCGTCGTGGCGGCGGGATTGATGTTCACGGTGTGCTTGATGGGATTGCGCGGACCGTGACCGGCATCGATGATCGACCACATCCCGTGCAGGTGCATCGGATGCGACATCATCGTTTCGTTGATGAACCGCATGCGCACCCGCTCGCCGTATCGGAGCGTGATCGGGGCGGCATCGTCGTATTTCACGTCGTTGATCGACCAGATGTAGCGCTCCATGTTACCGGTCAGCCGCAACACGATGGTGCGTGAGGGTGCGCGGTGACGGTAACGAGGGCTGGCGGCGCGCAGGTCTGCGTAGGACAGGAACTTGCCGCCGTTGTACGCGACAGGCGTCAGTCCGCTGCCCGGGACATAGAACGGATCGCCGCCATCAGACATTGCCATTCCGCTCATACTGTCCATGCCGCTCATACCGTCCATTGCGGGCTTCTGCATCTGGGCATGGTTCATGCCTGACATCGGTGCCTTTTTCTTCTGCTGCATCTGCGTGTGGTCCATGCCGTCCATCGCAGGCTTTTGCATCTGCGTATGGTCCATCCCAGCCATCGAAGTCTTTTTCTTCGGCTTTTCCTCTGACGGGGTCATCGCAGGCATCGGGGGCTGCTGGCTGGATTGCATGTTTGAATGGTCCATGCCTGTCATGTCGGTGTGGTTCATTCCGGTCATGTTCTGCATGACGTGGTCGCCCATACCCATGCCCATATCCATACCCATACCGCCCATCATGCCGCTCATGTCGGCCATGGTGAGCAAGGGCTTGGGTCTGAGACGGGGCACGGCACCGGCATAGCCCTCTCTGGGTGACAGGGTGCCCCGAACAAGCCCGTTGCGGCCCATGGATTCCGCAATAATGCTATAGACCTTGTTCTGCGTAGGCTGGACGATGACATCATAGGTCTCGGCAACCGCGACCCGCAGTTCATCCACGGCGACAGGCTCCACATCGTTGCCGTCAGCCTGCACGACGACCATTTTCAGTCCCGGTATCCGCATGTCGAAGTAGGTCATCGCGGAGGAGTTGATGATCCGAAGGCGGACCTTCTCACCGGGCCGGAACAAACCGGTCCAGTTTTGCGACGTGCTGCGACCGTTGATCAGCGAGGTAAATCCCTGCACGTCTTCGACGTCGCTCGGCAGCATGCGCATGCGCCCCCACATGCGGCGCTCTTTCAGCGTCGCCTTGAGACCGTCCATGCGGGCGTCTCGGATCAGGTCCTGAAAAGTGCGCTGCGAACGGTTGTAGTAGTCGGACTGCATCTTGAGGTTCCGCAAGATGCGGTTGCCCGGATGGGGATGTTTGTCGGCCAGCTGAACGACATAGTCGCGGTGCGCTGGTATGCGTTCCCTGCCGCGCGGCTCGATCACGATCGCACCGTAGGCGCCATCCGGCTCCTGAAGGCCTGAATGGCTGTGGAACCAATAGGTCCCGGCCTGCTGGATCGGGAAGCGATAGGTAAAGGTCTGACCGGGGGCGATGCCGTTGAAGCTGATCCCCGGAACGCCGTCCTGACGGAAGGGCACGATAAGTCCATGCCAGTGGATCGAGGTGCTTTCGCTGAGGTTGTTGGTCACGTTTATCGTAACCTCCTCACCTTCCTTGAAGCGCAGGATCGTCGGAATCTGGCTGCGGTTGTAGCCCACGCCCATCTTCTGAAAATCGCCCGTGTTGATGCGCACCGGGTCGACTGTGATATTGTAGGTTCCCTGAGAGGTCACCTGCGTGGAGCCATGCGCGCTCAACGCTTTGGGCATCGCAAAAGCCGCAGCCGCAGCCAAGCCGAACTGACGCCGCGACAACCCCTTCGCCAGCTCTTCAGAGGTACTGAGCGCCGTATCCCAGAGGGCCAGCTGCTTTCTATTGAAGAATTGCATTCGTTTTCCTTGTATTAGTCTGTCTGAAAGGTGCCGCAGCGCGCGTGCTCAAGGGTTCGACGGCGTTTTGGAGGTCAGTCGCACCCGGCTCGGCACAGTTCGCTTCGAACACGGCACGTGCCGGGGGGCGTTTACGCGCGGTTCTGCCTTGCAACTTGCGAGGGTCAGCGCGGGGCCTGTTTCGAGTTCTGAATTTGTCGGATCCATGATTCACGTGCCCTCCGTGGAACTGGAGGTTTTATCGCCGGAACGCCTGCAAAGGATCAAGAATACATATGGTTACATATGGGGTTAGGGTGTGCTGACCGTCGGTAGGGTGGGTGGTTGCTGATGTGATTTGCTTTGGTTCGGGAAGGGCGAAGGGGCGCCTACGCAGTTGCCCGAAGGTTCGCGAACGCGCTTGATGTAGATCATCTTTCGCTTGCTATGCCCGGTTTCCAGAGATGATCGGCGAAAGACGGGAGTGTGCGTAATTTTGTGCCCTGGCGCCTTTAGTTACGCCATGGGAAAGCGTTCTTCGAACATGATGGCGAGTTGGCTTTTAACGCGGTGCCATTCACGCACAGATCGCTTCCACTCGACGGAAGTAGCATTGAGCGCCAAGTAGATCAACTTTGCTGCCGCCTCATCGCTCGGGAAGTGGCCTCGGGTTCGCACCGCACGCCGGATTTTCGAGTTCAGGGCTTCTATGGCATTCGTTGTGTAAATCAGTCGGCGCACTTCGGGCGGGTAGTCGAGAAACGGGATCACCTCGTTCCAGGCTCGGCGCCAGCTCGG
>NZ_JBIFFM010000023.1:0-18967 GCF_043556995.1 Sulfitobacter sp. 1A15106
CAATCGCATCGATGATCTTCTTCCGTGGAATTTCCAGCCGTCAAGCTGATCCTAAGTGCTGCGTAGCCGCCGCTTACGATGATACTACGCGCGGCTAATCTGGAGGTTCCATCGTGCGCTGCATTTGGTGATCACCCGGAGCTACACTGCGCTCAGGACAGTTAGGCTATGCCTGAGGAATATCTCCCGTCCCTACTTGATATTGCGCAGTTTTCTCGCCGTGTGCCAGCATTGACGGGATCATCACTGGAACGATTTCACCCTGAGCATAAGAAGGCTCTACTGAAAAACGCCAACTCTTTCACTGATCCCCGCAGGTCTTTTCAGCCCTCTGATATTTAAGCCTCTGGGCTGCTAAGCCTTGCTCCCGTTGCAACCAGAGTGACATTCCTGCTTTGCGTAATCAGTGGCATTTCTGAATGGTGTTTACAAAATATGTAGCCGGACGCGCGCTCCCCTCAAGTGCGACTCTTGTCGAAAAGTATTGGGGATAAGCTGAGAGTTGAGGCTTTATACCTTACGCACTGTTAGGCAGCCTGAGGCCATTAAGCCGTTCTAGGATTGCTTTACTTACGATATCGACAATGACTGGGGGAAAACCTGCAGGTAGGGTTTGGGCGACAATATCAAGTGTTTCGGGCGCTCTTGCCACGATCTCCTCGATGATGTCCGTCATCCGCTTTTTTGGGAGACCGGCGCGTATGGCCGTTTGCACAAAATGCCGACCGTGTATCTGATCGAACCGATAGTGGCGGCTATTTCCAACCGACATCGCCATTCTCATCTGTTTTCGCTCGATTTGGCCCGCGTGCAATGCGCCTTGTGCTGTCACGATGTCATAGAGCGGGGTCATGCGATAGCTGCCGCTAGGACCTAGGAATACGCTGAAGTTTTTGGCATGAGCGTCCGTCGCCCCCATCAGCCAGAAGATGACCTGTGCTTTAAGGAAAGTATTCTGATCGTCGATCGGTGTATCGCTGCCGTTGAGCAAGCCTAGAATATCGATCATGCCGGGCCCACCCTCGTTCTGGTATTTTAGCGTCGGTGGGATAGAGAGTGCCTGACAGCAATCTTCTTGCGGAAGTCGCAGCAATCGACCGTCTTCCGTCCAGCGGCGATCAAATCGCTCGACAACCAGAGCTTTGGTTTCGCCGAAGGTTTCGATGGTGGCTGTATTCACCGGCAGGCCAAATGCAGCGACGAGCTTCAAGCAATAGTATTCATTCTCAACGCTGTCTGAAAGGTCTACACCGTCGGGCAGTTTTCCAATTTGTGTCTTGATCAGGTGGGTAGTCGGCGTCGTGCCGTGGGGCTTGATCCACTGACCGTCATGCCAAAGCAGGGCTGTCTTCTCTTGCGCCCCCGCAATTGAAATCCTGAAGGCGTCGTCGCTGGTGAGGCCAAGCGGGGCTTGACCCAACCGGTTGAGAATTTTTTCAATGGTAGCTTCATTGATCGTTTCACCTTTGATCTTGCCGGTAGCGTCAGGTACTTCCTTGTCTCCTGAGATCTTGTCTCCTGAGATGAACTGAAGTGCCCCCACGCAGTCATGGCCGATCTTGGTCAGCATGCTGTAGGCGTCCGTACCTCGCGCGCCTACCCTTTCGGCGACGAGGTGCCGTAGCTTGTCTGAATCAGGCAGCAGGTTCTCGAAGACGGCAGAGACGGGTTCGCCGCGATAGGGATTTTCCCGCAGCGGTAGAGACAACGAAAGCGGCATGGCATGTTCCCAATCTAGCCAGTCCGTGTCGTATGTATACTCGATGGCACCGCTCGGCTGGCGCGTCAGCATTCCGACGCAGCGGTTATTCATATATACATGCAAGGGCGCATAGGCTGGACGTCGGCCCATCAGAACAATTCCTCGATATCACTTCCATGGCCTTTAGAGCGCTGTCCGATCCTGAGTTCGAGATCAAGAACTGCAAGAATAGCGAGGATGGTTTCTAGCTTGGCGGATTTTTCCCCGTTCTCTATCGTCGAAACGGTTGCCTGACGGAGGCCAGCCTGCTCGGCGAGCTTCATCTGCGACCAAGCGCGCTTCTTGCGTGCCCGCTGGATGATGGAGCCGATCTGTCTTGGGGTGCGCGCTAAATCACTCATGCACTAGATATACGCGAAGGGTATTTGCCGTCAATATTCGCCACAGAGTATAAAATAAGATTATACGCTAAGCCGTATAGTCTGGGATTACTATCTTGGACGTATAGGAGATTACGCAAAGGGAAGGAGGTTCTGATGTGAGCAAGCATGCACTTTGATCCCCAAGGGGTCATGATTGCTTGCCGATTGACAGTTCGCCGGGATGGTGCGCGATACTCCCGCTAATGCCAATGTTTGCGCGGAAGTCTTAAAATTTGAGGCACACAACGGTGTGATGCGTTCTGTGGAAGGGGAACTAGTTAGGGGCCTGGAGGTTCTTCAATGAGTCCCTATTGCTTCAGGAATGGCCTGCGGCAGTAAACTGCATTCAGGAGTACATCATGTTTGCTCAACTTAAGACTGTTGTTCTTGCTGCCGGTGTCAGCACTTTCGCGCTCAGCGGGGCCGCATATGCCTCAGAAGACCTTCGTATTTCTAAGATCGATGTTGAGGCTACTGTCGCGACTGCTTCCGAAAGCAACGCGTTGGATTTCTATCCCAACATCGAAGAGGATTTGCGCGGAGAAGTTGCTCAACGTGTGCCATTGAGCAGTGATGGCGCCGATCCACAAATCAGGATCGACATTCGCAAGATTGCACTGAATGGTGCAACGATGCTTCCTGAAAGTAGAGAGTTCAATGAGTTAGAGGGGGTTGTTAATATCACCAGCCCGACAGGAGAGAATGCAGGGCTAAGCTTTCCTGTAAGAATTTCGGCCTACACCGGTGATACGGTCGCGCCTGAAGGTTTTGTTAACATCCTGCCTACAGAGGCTGACTTCTATGTTGCAATGGTTTCGACCTTTGCTGATGTCGTGGCCGAGAACCTAACCAACGTGAACACTTCTGGAAACAAGATCGACCCATAAACGCGATATTCTCTCTGGCGCCCTTCCACCGCTACGCAGAGAACTGGCGCGGGCCGTCCTTCTCCCCCAAGGCCTGCGCCTTTATCCGCTTCCAAGAAGTCTTTTCCTGGAACGCCGTCGGACATTCATGAATGTCGTTCGTTTGTTGCCGTGTTAGCGGCGATAACACTTTGATTTTTGGCCAAAGCCTGCGGGGGTGCAAATATAGCCGCCTGTGCCGGACCCCGCGGACGCAGTCTTAGTTGCTTGCGCCATTGCGTGCTCGGCAAAACCGGTGCCGAAAACGACCGCTAACATTGCTGAAAATGCAAAAATACCGCGCCGGGACCGGCGTGCCAGGTTCTTGTCCACAACTGCTCTCCTCAAACTCGGGCAAGCCTTTCTGATGTTGGCTTGCCTCGAATGATCGTGGAGCAACTATGCGGATATGATGTTTACGGTCAAGACGCCCATGTGTCTGGTCTATGCATCTCACACTTGGGATTGGCATTTTACAGAAGCAATTAGCGCCTTCAGAGCGTTGTGGTCTTACGAGAAGCTCTCTTTAAGTCGTTATAAGGAGAGTATTTCCCAAGCGACTTAGCGCCCTTCTGGTAAGACATGGGCGGTTTGCCGCCAATTGGGATAACCAAAGCCGTCCGGCCAGGGATAAACTTCCTTTTGCGCAAAATAGACGACCGCTTCGAGTTCGGGATAAGAGGCACTCATCGTCCGAACATCAGCGTTCCACTGCGCGACATGCTCTGCATCCCCAGAAAACCCAAGCTCTGCGACCATGATGGGTTTGCCAAGAGTTACAGCTCTCTCATAGCGCGGGCCGAAAATATCCTCAAAGGATTGAGCCTGGTTAAGGACCGCTTCTTCCCAAGGCTCGAAGCTGAACACCGAGAGCCCCACAACATCTACGACATCATCACCGGGATAGTAGTCTGCGAGGTTTTCATATCCGAGGGGGGACCACATATAGCGGGCAGTCGGTACGTTGCTGCGGCAAATTGCGTTCATCCGACGGAACGCAGAGATATAGTCCTCTGGGCGCCAATTAGACCAGATGAACTGGCCGCTAGGGTCCTCCATTTCTTGGGCCCAACGGATCGTCATCGGAATATCAAGCTGACCTAAGGCCGAGCAGACGTTTTGCATGGTGGCATCGTAAGTGCCATTTTGAATGCCTTCGCGCAGGACTGTAGGGCTGTTTCGGTCGTCGCGGGACCATGTCCAAGGCTCAATTGTGATGAGCAGAGTTCGGCCGCGCTCTTTTGCGTAGTTTTCTGCCTCAAACAGGCTGGGCAGCAATACGTCTTCCCACGGGAGGAAGAGATGTTCGATCGAAACCCCTTCCAACTCCGAAAAGTCGCCATTTGGGTCATAGACGCCGAACGGGAGGTCCCCTGGGGGGACGGTTTGTGCAGGCGCCGCGGTTCCAAAGGCAAGCGCGCAGAGAGATGATACAACTCCAAGAGAAGATGCTCGTTTGGGGGTGAACATATGAAGGGGTTTCATTTCTTGCCTCCTTTCAGGGGGACTGCATTGAGCATTTGCGACCACCAACGGGGATTATAAACCATGACATAAGGAGAGCCCTGTCCGCCCTGCCCCGCGCCGGTCACAACATAAGTGGGTGTGAATATACGGACTGTGCTACGTGTTTCGGTCAGCGCGACTAAGCCTGCATGGCCTCGCTCTCCTGCGGCGATAACAATGCAGGCTGCTGACACCCCCACACAGGTAAATTGCGCGACGGTTCGGGGCTTCCATATCGCGGCGCGCAATTGGTTTTCGCTTAGATGTTTAACAACAATGACGACGAAGACGGTGGTGTATAGAGTGCCGTTTACGAGGGCGAAGATGTAAAAACCGGCAGCTTCTTCCGCTCCTTCTATCAACAGCACCGGGAGCAGGGAAAAAAGCGCCAAGATTAAGTAGGGCAATAGAACCCTCCACCCCAGCATCGGCACATCCTGCTGGCCCTTTGGTGTCACACGAAAATCGACAAAGCTTCCTGTGAGCGTATCTCGCACGGCCATGAGGCTCCCTAAGATTACCCATGGCCACTGCACCAGGGCAAAGAGCATTTTCTCCCACCCCAACACCTTGGCATCATGGGGGCGGAAGAACCCATCGGCTCGCATACATAACACAAGGGTGATCATGACAACGATGGAGGGCCAAACATGAACCAAGAATGCGGGAAAGGTAATGTTGGCATAGCGCACGTCGAACACGAGTGCTGCGATAGGCAGCATAAACATCAGTGCCATGAACCCAGCCAGTAGTGGATACCACAACTGGCAGAAAACAAACTGAAGCCTGCGGCCTGCTGAAAGACCTGCAAAATAGCGTGGCGTGTGCTGGAGCAGGATGGTCATTAGGCTCCGTGACCACTGAAACTCCTGCACGATGAGATCGGCCACTGTGGATGGGCCTTCTCCCATAGCAATGGCATCGATGGCATGCATGCCCTTCCACCCCCCAGCATTGAGGATCATGGACGTAGAATGGTCTTCGGCGAGCTCAGGGCCGAGCCCGCCTACAGCACGCAGCGCCTTTGTTCGCACGGCATAATGTGAGCCAATACACATGGGCGCCCAGCCGTTTGCATATCCCGCCTGTACGACGCCGTGAAAGACAGCTTCTGTGTGTAGCCTACTGCGTGCGGCCCAGCTTTGAGATGCATTGCGCGAGCAGATACTGGGCGCTGTTACATAGCCGATGTCCGGGTCTGCAAAGGGACGAAGCATCTCGTGTAGATAAGTGGGCTCGGGCACATGATCAGCGTCGAGCTGGGATACGATATCATAGCGCTCATACCCATAATGGTCGTAAAAATAGGCCAGGTTGCCTTCTTTGCATCGCGTCCGCCGAGGCCAGCTCTTGTTGTGATATGCTGCGACCCCTTTGCGTGTGGAGACGTGAACACCATGCGCGCGACACCATTCCAAGGTTTCAGGGGTAGGGTCTTCGTCTGCCAGCCAAGTGTCATGGGCTACTGTTTGGGCGAGCATGGCTTTTAGTGTTGTTTTGACGACCTCGAAGGGTTCTGCGGGCGCTTTCGTCACGACCATGGCAACCCTGCATGGGCCTAGCTGGGCAAGTGTGCCGGTCGTATGATGTGATCGCAGAAAAAGGTTAAGAAAATAGGCTTGGATAAAAAAGAGCCAGGCCACACAAAGCGTGACGGGGGCATAGAGATACCAAGCGGTGACATGCTCTGGCTGCAGCCACCAGTGCCAAAAGAAGGCGACGGTGGCCAGCCATAGGCCAGCTAACAGAACATAGCGTATTTTCACCTTCCCTTTCAGGAGGGGCTGGCGGAAAAGCTGCGTATTATGCTCAGGCAGATTTTGCATTTTGCACCTTCAATAGGCCAAAGCTGCGTGCTGCATCTGTTACGATGGTATGGATGTCAGAGTGGCTTGGATCAAAGCCTATAACTTCTCGGGCTTGATCGATGTCTGCGATCAGCTTTGGCGGATCCCCCCGCCGCCGAGGCGCTTTACGCAGTTTTACTTTGGCACCGGTTACTTCCTCGACCACCTGAATGACCTGCATATTCGACACACCGCTTCCACTGCCAAGGTTCAACACCAGGCTGCCACCGAACTTTTCCAAATGTGCCAATGCCATAAGGTGACCGCGCACCAGATCGCTTACATGAATATAATCGCGTACACAGGTGCCGTCGGCCGTGTCGTAATCTGTCCCGAACAGGGCCAGCGCATCCCCCTGCGGAAGCGTGGCGGCGAGGGCCAGTGGGATGAGATGGGTTTCGGGGGAGTGCTTCTCGCAGAGAGCGCCGCTTGGGTCTGCCCCGGCGGCATTGAAGTACCGCAATATTGCAAAGTCCATGTCCGCCTGTCCCGCGACATCGCGCAGCATGGTTTCGCAGATCAATTTGCTCTGTCCATAGGGGCTGATCGGGTGTTGAGGGGTTGTTTCCGCAATAGGGACGGTTTGCGGGATACCGTAAGTGGCACAGCTGCTGGATAGGATGAAGCGGCGCACGCCGGCAGCTAAACAGGCCTGTAGCAGAGAGATCATTCCATAAACATTATTGTCGTAGTAACTGATCGGGTCCTGCATAGAGTCCCCCACATAGGCAGAGGCGGCAAAATGCAGAACGGTTCTGACGTTATGCTGGCATAAGGCCTCTGTGAGCTGTGGCGTATCGCGCAGATCGATATGGGCGAGCGGTCCCCATCGAACGGCATCCTGATGACCGGTTGTCAGGTTGTCGACAACCAATGGGGCTCGCCCCTCGGTACCAAGCGCATAGCAAGCGTGGCTTCCAATATAGCCTGCGCCGCCGGTCACACATATGCCATTGGAGACGGTCATTCTGCGATCAGCGCAGGTTTCATCTGCCGCAGCTCAGTCTCAAAATAGGGCATCGTGTAGTTGAGCCCTTCGGCCAAAGAAATGCGCGGTGCCCAGTTCAGGTCCCTGTTCGCTTTTGTAATGTCAGGGCAACGTTGTCTGGGGTCGTCCTGCGGCAGGTCCCGATAATGTATGATGGGCGGGAGGCCGAGGATCTCCAGAATGCCATGGGCAAGAGCAGCTATCGTGAATTCTTCTGGATTGCCGAGGTTGTAGGGCCCAACCGCGCTATCTGGTGCGGCCATCAAAGCCATAAGACCTGCGATCATGTCGCTCACATAGCAAAACGATCGAGTTTGGTTGCCATGTCCGTAGATCGTAAGAGGTGCGCCTGACAAGGCCTGTACCATAAAGTTTGAGATGACCCGCCCATCGGTTGGGCACATCGAAGGACCATAGGTGTTGAAGATCCGTGCGACTCGTATTCGGGCCCCTCTTGTCTGGTAGTAGTCATAAAACAGGGTCTCGGCCGCGCGCTTGCCTTCGTCATAGCAGGCCCGAGGCCCCATCGTATTAACGCACCCTCTATAGTCTTCCGATTGGGGAGAGGTCTCCGGATCGCCATAGACTTCTGAGGTAGAGGATTGCAGGATTTTTGCGTCACAGGATACTGCAAGTTCCAGAAGGTTTATGGCCCCCCAAATGTTGGTCTTGAGCGTATGGATGGGGTCTATTTGATACTTCGGTGGTGAGGCTGCACAGGCGAGATTATAGACCTCATCAACAGGGCCAATATCCGGCAAGGGATCGATAATATCATGCCGTACCAATATGAAATTGGGGTCGCTCAGTAGGAGCGCGATATTGGACATTCTGCCAGTTTCAAAGTTGTCCATGCAGATGACGACATGTTCGTCGTTCAAAAGCGTATGACATAGATGGCTACCGAGAAAACCAGCGCCGCCTGCAACCAAAATGCGGCGTCTAGCCTTGGGACCTCTGGATATGGTCCGGTTCGAATGCAATTTAGGTCTGTGCAAGCTCATAGGATTTCCTCCAGTATCAGACCATTAGCCCCAAGCAGCTGAGCGAACGTATCGATCAAGGCTGCATAGATATTTTAACGCAGCGACTTTGCATGATGCGACAACTCGGCCCTGGCACAGTGTCTATGATACTAGTTTAAAATCAAAATCTTACCTGTGAAGCTAACAATAGGGTTAGCCTGCTCAGGCTTCAGCCTTGAGCGGGTCAACGCGGGAAGTCGAACCGCTGAATAACTTGCCAAATCGCGTGGTTGATGAGGGCCAACTCTTTGATGGCGGCTTCAATATCTTCGGCCGCAGCGTCGTTTAGGGGATGCGATTGCCCCATCTTCAACGTATCCTTGCGGTCGGCAATGCGCATCAAGATGGTACGGGGATTTTCACCATCCGCGTCAAAAGCATAGATGCAGTGATTGTAGCGGTTCCGTAGTCTGGCTTGCCCTGAAATACGACTTGTGATGTCGAGAACCGCCGCTCTTTGGTTGGGCGAGATTCTCTCTAATTTTGCCAACCGTTCAACAAGGTCAATCCGCGCGCGGGTGGTGTTCAAGGTCAAGAAAATGACCGTTGCCGTTTCTTTGTCGATCTCAGACAAGCCTGCAATGAAGTGGATCAGTAGGCTTTCAGTGTTGGTCCAAGTATAGTTGAGCTTGCCAACAAGCAGAAGAAAATCATCAAACTGCAACTGTCGGCCAGCTTGTTCTCTCATTTCGGTCTCATTTCCATTTTGGATTGCTCCAAAAACCAAACGGCTGCTTCTGTACGATTATTGACGCCAAGCTTGGATATCACGTGATGAATGTGCAGTTTTACAGTATGCTCGGACAGCCCCAAGCGATTAGCGATGATCTTGTTCTGCTTACCTTCAGCGACGCAGGTTAGCACCTGCATTTCTCGGCACGTCAGATCACTCTTTGCAACCTTAAGTGCTGGATCAGGTAGACTTAAAGAATCTTGAACGGCAGTCTGAAGCGGCGTTGTGTGTTTCTCGCATGGTTCTATCGCCTGTAGTGTCTGCCCTTCGATAGCGTCGTAAAGCTCTGAAGGGACGTACTTTTCTCCACAGATGAGGAGCTGTAGTAGGGTGAGCCAGCAATCTACATCTCGGTTCATTGGCAAGAAGGCTAAGTTAAGTAGTGGCCCGCTCGCCCTCATCTCGTTCAGGATAGTCCGGATCGGCTTAGATTGCCGATAGGACAGGGCCACCGTGGCATTGGAAAAACGCTCCAGCAGCATGGGAAGCGCAGCTTTTAGGCCGTCAGCCATAGACTGATTTAGAATGATGCTGCGAACCCGATCCGGGCGACAGATTGATAGCTCTAAAAGCTCTTCGACAGAGGCTAACCGATAAAAGTCGATATTCTCAAATTTTGTTCGAGCCAGTGTAAGTAATGTATCTGAAAAATCATGTGAGTTTCCCACAAAATAGCAGGAGATTTTATCAGTTCTGTTGCATTCAATTTCTTGCATAGCATTGTCCCTAGTCCGGCTACAATGTTCTATGCCTGTCTGCCTCATTGCGTATTCTTTGCGCTGCATAAATCAGCGATGTTTATTCACATGTTAAAAAGAAGTCCCTTGTAGTGGTAGAGATTCTACCTCTTTGTGGCTAGATAATAACACAAATCGCCTAATTATGGTTATATTTTTAAGGGGAGCTGAATTTTCTACCTAAGGTTAGCATTGCTCGTGCTTTATTAAATCGAAAGGCGTAGGTTTCCGCGCCGAGAATTATACACCCTTTGTCCTGCACTTGTTTCTGAAAAGATGAATTGGTCAATTTTATCAGATGGCTAATCGATTTTCACAGCGACTAGTCCTATTGGCCAGATAGGTTTTTCCGCCGATCTTAGAGATATTCAGCCTTGTCACCATAATGTGACGACGTGCTCTCTGCTGAGGACGCGTCGGCGGAGCCGAATGTCTTGAGCCTCTGCGCAGGCCTCTTCGCTCCCGTCATCTTGCAATTAAGGCAAATAAGGGAGGCGCACTTATCACTCAATATCTACGGAAAGCCGCGTTCTGAACCCTAACCTGGGGTTGTCGCGCAACAACTTCGAAACCAACAGAAACGCACATCCCTATGGTCGCTTTTGAAATGAGCAGCGTCCCGGCATGTGCTTCACAGGAGAAATACAATGACCACCAAGAACAACTGGGGTAACTTCGGAAATATTTTCCATTTTGGCGGTGGCGCTCAAGACCAGGAGCAAGACCAGCTGCAAGCGCAGGGTCAAGGTCAGCTTGGCCTGCAGGCGCAAGGTCAAGGCCAGGTCTCGGATCAAGAGCAAGATCAAACCTCTACTCAAGACCAAACCTCTGAAAACTGGAATGGCAATGGCAACGGGAATGGTAACCTGAACGCCAACCTTGGCCTGAACGGGAACCTGAATGGTAATCTTTCTGACAACGCAATGACGAATGATACCAACACCAACAATACCAGTAAGACGAATAATACCAGTACGACCGATAATACTAGTACGACCACCAATACCACTGGCATGACTAACCACAGCTCTACCACTGTTGGTGTTAACGTCGGTATGAACATGGAAGGGTATATGCCCAACGATGACGACTTTGCTGACATTGACTTAAAAGATGCGTCCGCAAATGATTTCATCATGGCTAAGGGCGACATTGACTATAACCCAGGCAATGATCTTGACCTCGATGATATCCTTAATGATGCGTTGAATGGTGCTGGCAATGATGCGGGCACGGTCAATGCCCAATCCAACAGCCTCAATGACAACGACAATCTGAGCAACGTTCAGAACAGCGGTACGATCAACCAGACAAATACCTCGAATGGCGGCACAGCAACTTCCGCTGATGGTATTGCTGCGGGTGCTGCCGGTGGCAATAGTGGTCATGGCGGTGCAGCAAACGGTGCTGGAGCCCTGGGCGGCCTTGGTATCGCAGGCGCGGCGACTGCCGATGGCGGCCAAAGCGGTGCCGGCGGCGGGTCGTCCGCAGCTGGAGGTGCCGGTGCAGCCGGTGGTGATGCTGCAGCCGTGGGCCTCGGTCTCGGTATTGGCAGTGCGGATTCTAGCAGTGATGCTGATGGTGACGACGGCGGTGATGCAACCTCGATCGGTGCGGGTCTCGGTCTCGGATTGGCCGGTGCAGGTTCTGGTGCAACTGGAGGTGATTCCGGTGATGCAGGTGGCATCGGCGTCGGCGTCGGCCTAGGAGGCGCTGATGCGGATTCCAGCGACGCCGATGGCGGCTCCGCGGGAAGCCTGTTTGGTATCCCCATCGCAGGCGGCGGCACCACTGGAACGGCAGATGCTGATGCCTTCGGCGGCGGTATTGGGCTTGGCCTTGGCCACAGTGGAGACGGCGGCGATGCCGGTTCAATGGGTCTTGCCCACAGCTCAGGCACCGGTACCGGCACCGGTGGAAATGCCAACGGCGGTGATGGCGGTGATGCAGGCGCTTGGGCTGCGGCACTGAACAATGCCCAAGGCAACGGCGGCATCAATACTGCCGGTGCGGGTGCTGGTGGTGACGGCTACGGCGGTCACTCCTGGGGTGGAGACACCGGGAATGCCTTTGGTGGTCAAGCAACTGTCGGTGGCGTTCAAGCCGGTGGCGGCACCGGTGGTGCTGGCGGTAACGCGTACAGCGGTGCCGGCGGTGCGGGTGGAAATGCTGGGCAATGGGGCTCAGGCAATGGTGACGACGGTTTCGTGACCGGAGAATCCTTCGCCTCGGCTGCCTCGCAGATCGACACCACGGCCTTCAACATGTCGATCGTTCAGGGTGCCAACGTACTTGGTAACACGGTTGATATGACCGTTGTCGGCGGCGGCTTCAGCTCCAGCTACATCGGCGACGATGGCGATGGGGCATAAGTCTAAGTAACGGTTCCGGGGCTCAGCGTTTTCTGGGCCCCGGTTTTTTAATCTCAAGATGGTGGCTGCGCATTCCCTCATCTTGGCAGGCTAACGAGGAACCCAGTGTCGCAACTGTTTATATGGCAGAAATGGAACTGGCAGGATGTTAGACAAGTTCACTGAGATTATCTCACATCTGATTGGTATTTTTCATACCACGATCGAAGCTGAACGACTGCGCGACGCTTATGAAGATTTCAAATATCAGCAACGTCACTCTGAAGTGAATGACATCGAGACTACCCCTACACATTTTGAATTGCGTTATACTCTTAGAGATTTTGACCCAGAACTAAAATACACGCCCCTTGCGAACGAAACCCCCTTCAAAGTCTGGTTAGCGAGTACGGATCCGATCCATCTCAGGGAACCGTATGCTCCCGGTCAGATGACCGCCTTTCCTGATCTCTATATTGAGCAGGGGTATTCCTCTTTCTTCCCTGCAGCGCGTCCTTCGCTCGTCCTTGAGCCCCCGGGGAGCGTGGTCACGGTAAGCGTGCAAAGTGCTTTGATGGAGGACAATGATCTTCTTCGGATGAACAGTGTTTATGCCGAGTTCAATGATCCTTCTGTATACATTGCCGCTTTGGCCAGCCTTCAAGAAGCGGCTCAAATCCTGGGTGTACTGACAGTGCAATCCACTCTGGATTTCAATAGCAGCGGTGGCGCATCCTTTATCACATTACACGACCTTATGGTCCAAACGGACGATACATCCCGCCTTGGAGAACAAGTTGTGGTTCTGCATGGGTCTGAAGCCTACGGCATGTTCGTCGGAGGGTCACCTGTCGAGACCCTGCCCTTGCTGGACGACCTTATACCTGAGCTTCTCCAGACTGAGGATGATACCGCGGATGAAGATGATGACAGGTCATCGAGCGTCCGCACGAGCGATCTCGATTTGGCGCCAGATGTGAAAACGCAGGCGCCTGATGATCACGAGAGGATTGAAGATAAAGACCCGTTTGATAGCCTGAATCCTCCCTCTGGGGAAGCTGAACTCTTTGGCCTTGAGAGCGGCCACCAGGTGGTGACTGGTGGTAACAAGATGGTCAATGACGTGGTCATGAATGTCTCTTGGCTCGATGCTCCTGTCATATCAGTCATGGGAGATGTCGTTGATCTGAATTTGATCAGCCAAGTCAATGTACTCGCGGAACATGCCACTTTTAGTGGTGTGCTGCAGGGCAGTCTTTCAACCACATTCAACGTGGCGATGATGTCCTCCACCTCTCAATTTGCCGGCGCAGAGACCACCGACGGATCGCCCGAACAGTCCGTAGAAGATAATGAAGACATCTATATGGGCCTACCTAAAAACTGGGCGGTTACCCGGATTGAAGGCGATGTGCTCACTGTGAACTGGGTGCAGCAATACAGCTTCATGGCAGACGATGATCGCGCAGATGTACAAATTACTGGGACCAACAGTTACATCGGTCTGGGCGAGAACCTCATAGTCAACTTGGCCAGTCTCGCAGAGATTGGATATGGCTACGATCTTATTATGATTGGCGGCGATTTGATCACGACCAATCAGATCAGCCAGATGAACGTGATGCTGGATTTTGACAGTATCACTGCTACAGGCGCCGGCCCGCTTGGGGTTTCAGTCAGTGACAATCTGCTGTTCAACGGCGCTTCCATATCTACGGTTGGTATCAATAGCTACGGGGCAATGAGCGAAAATTTCGCGGCCGCGAGCAAGGCCTTTGCAGATGGCGCACAGTCCATAGACCGTGATGTTGCCCACGATGATGTGTTTACCGGCGATGAACTGTTAACCGTGCTTTATATCGCGGGGGATTTCAAAACCATCAATTGGGTCGAGCAGACCAATATTATGGGCGATAGTGATCAGGTCCATTTGGCTCTTGATGCTTTTACGGCGAAGTCAGGCATGTCGGCGAAACTCTACACAGGGTCGAATGCTGAAATTAATACTGCATCTATAAATGTTTATGGCGCTGATTCCGAAGTGCGCGTGCAGGGTGATGTCTATAGCGACGCCCTATTATACCAGGCAGACCTGATCGATACGACGTCTGACCCCACTGGGGTCTTCATGCCGGCGCTGGCAAATGAAGCCGTCCTGTTTCTCGCCGATGGTATGATCACCAACCCCTCTCATTCATCGGACGATCCCGGCATCGTTCCAACCTCACCGGAAAGCATAGCATCTCCCGATCTGATGCAAACGTTGCTGGCCTGATAGAGCAGAGCGCATATGAATTACCGTAATCCTTTTCCAGCTCCCCCCTTCTCTACTAGAACTTCAAAAGCAGATAGACGCTCGCGCGTCTCCACGGCACTTCCTGCAGGGCAAGAGTTCAGAAATGCACTGCTTTTGACACCGTGGATGCGATATGCTGATCCCCTGCCAGAGCTTGACGAGGGGGCGCAGAACGCTCCGAAAAAGACAGGCCCGAAGGTAGAAGCTGAGGCGCCTCCTGCACGGCCGCAAGCCGATACCAGCCATCTTAAAGCTGTGCAGAATTCTGAGGAGGACACACCAGAAAAAGGCGCCGTCCGCCAAAGCACCGCGCAAAATAATAGCCAAAAACATCCCCAGGCCTCTCAGGAAGAGGCACAAGAGACTGAGGCAAAGGCTGCGCCTGAACAGCCGACCGAAGCAAAAGCCAAACAAGCAGAGCCAAGCAAAACCACATTGGGTGGCATCCAGATTGAAGGGGAGTCCGGGCCGATCTTGAAGTCCGGTCATGGCAACAAGCCGCCCAGTGGCACGGGGGGCGGCGGCGGTGGTGGCGGGAATGGGGGCAAGCCCACCTTCCACAAGCGCGGCGCACCTGATCAATTTGCAGCTCAGCTGAGGAAGGGCAAACAGATCGTGCGGCGCAATATGGGCTTCGTAATGATCTTGACGTGCGCCACGAACGTCTTGGTTCTGTCGATCCCCATCTACCTGTTTCAGATCTCTGATCGTGTCCTGACCAGCCGCTCAATCGACACTTTGATCATGCTCACAGTGGTTATCGCTGGCGCTGTGATCTTACAGGCCATTTTTGATGCGGTACGCCGCTTTATTCTGATGCGCACTGCAGTTGAAGTTGCGGTGCGGCTTGGCGGGCCGGTGTTAAGTGCCGCAGCGCATTCATCGCTCCATGATAACGGGAGACAGTATCAGACGCTGGGTGATCTGCAATTGCTGCGCAGCTTTCTTGTTTCTGGCACACTGATTTCCTTTCTCGATGTTCCTTTCGCGCCTTTGTTCATCGCAGCCATCTTTCTCGTTCATCCGCATCTGGGGGTGATCGTGGTCGCGACAGCCATTACCTTGATGGTGATCGCCCTGATCAACCAAAAAGCAACGTCCAAGCCTTTTGCTGAAGCCAATATGGCTCAAGCGCGCGCCAACATGCATCTCGATTCCATGTCCCGCAACAGCCAAATCATCAACGCTCTTGCCATGGTCCCTGAGGCTGTCACACTTTGGGGGCGGGACACGGCGTCCTCTCTCCGGTCTCAGGTTATTGCCCAGGATCGCAACATCATCTGGGCTGCGGTGTCGCGTGGTGCCCGTTTACTCACCCAAATCGCAATGTTGGGTTGGGGGGCCTTCCTTGCCATCGAGGGAGAAATTACGGGGGGCATGGTGATTGCGGCGTCGATCATCGCGGGCCGCGCGCTCGCACCGATTGAAGGTGCCATTGAGGGCTGGAACGGCTTCTCCCAGTCACGCGCCGCATATCAGCGCGTTGCGAACCTGATGATGACGGCCGTTCAGAAGTTTGAAAAGTTACGTCTGCCCCAGCCAGAGGGTCGGTTGAATGTAGAGCGCCTGCTCTATGTGCCTGCAGGTACAAAGCAAGTTGTTCTTAATGGCCTTACTTTTTCACTGCAGCCTGGAGACTCGCTGGCGGTGATTGGCAACTCCGGGGCCGGCAAGACCACTCTGGGGAAAATGTTGGTTGGGTCAATCTTGCCGACCTCTGGCAATGTGCGACTTGACCTCATGGACCTGCGCAACTGGGATACCCGGCAGCTTGGTGAGAACCTCGGATATCTTCCTCAAGACGTTCAGCTATTTCCCGGCAGCATCAAGAACAATATTGCGCGGATGCGCTCCGATGCGCGCGATGAAGACATTCACCGCGCGGCTGTCTTAGCAGATGTGCATGACATGATTGCTTCCCTGCCCCACGGCTATGAAACGATGGTTGCAGCAGATGGCTCTCCGCTCTCTGGCGGTCAGAAGCAGCGCATTGCTCTTGCGCGCGCCTTCTACGGAAACCCACGCTTCTTGGTGCTAGATGAGCCCAACTCCAACCTCGACACGGCCGGGGACCGCGCTTTGGCCAATGCCATCCACCGAGCTGGCGAAGCAGGCATCACGGTCGTGGTGATCACTCAAAAACCATCTTTGTTGAGTGTTGTGGACAAGATCATGCTTTTGGCTGACGGCAATATCGCGCTCTTTGGCGAGCGCCAGCAGGTGCTCCAACAACTTTCCCAGCGAAGCAACAACGGCAATCCCCCAGCACCCCATCAGGGAGGACCGAACAATGGGTGAATTGGTAGTCTACGCAGAGCCCCCTGAGTGGTATGATGAGGTGCCCCGCTCCATTACGCGTCAGGTTATTTTCGGGCTTTCCTTGCTAGCGTTTACTTTTGGAGGCTTTGGCTTTTGGGCTTTCAAAGCCCCTTTGGCGGCGGCCGTTATTTCCCAAGGCAGTTTTGTCGCGACAGGAAGCAACAAGATCGTGCAGCACCTAGAGGGAGGCATCATCAAGGAGATTCTTGTCGAAGAAGGTCAAGATGTCGAAGCGGGCCAGCCTCTGCTGCTTTTAGACGAGACTTCTGCCCTAGCCACGGAAAGGGAGCTGTTCTTGCGCCAGGTTCGGCTAGAGGCCATGGAAGCCCGCATTCTTGCAGAATACGATCAAAAGGACACGCTCATCTACCCTACCCATCTTGAGCAACTGCGGAGTGATTTCAATATTGCCTCCATGCTTGACGGACAGGAAATTGTGTTCGATGCCGCGACACGCCAGCTGCAGAATGACGTTAATCTGCTTCAACAGAGCATAAATGGTCTGCGCGAGCGTGCGCAGGGCTATGAGCAACAGCTCAATGCAACAAAGGTACAGCTAGAGATCCTGAACGAAGATTCTGAGGCCAAAGAAGCTCTTTTGAACAAAGGTCTCATCCGGCGTACAGAGTACAACACATTGCGGCGTGCTGTGGCTGAAGCCACGGGTCAGATTGGGCGGCTCGAGTCTGAAATCAGAGAAACTCAAGCGCTTTCCATGCGCTACGAGTCCCAGATAGAACAGACCATCAATGAGCGGCAAGCGGCGGCTCTTGATGAACTACAAGTGGTGCAGTCAGAGCTTGAAAGCATTCGAGAGCAGGCACGCAAGGCTCAAGGTGTCCTACACCGCGCTGAAATCGTGGCCCCTGTGTCGGGCACTGTTGTGCGCCTGCACTATCATACAGCGGGGGGCGTTATTGAGAGCGGGAAGGCTATATTAGAGATCCTTCCAACGGGTGAACCGCTGATCATCGAAGTACAAATTCCGCGGACTGAGATTGATGTTGTGCGCAAAGGTCAAAAGGCAACGGTACGTCTGACCGCCCTAAATCAGCGCACCACACCTATCCTAGAAGGGCAAGTCTACTATGTATCGGCCGACGCGATCCTAGATCGGGCAAATGAGGTCCCTCAGGAGATTTATGTGGCCCGTGTGTCAGTGCCACCGAAGGAGCTTGACCGTGTGCGGGGATTTACCCCGACGCCAGGCATGCCGGCGGAGATCATGATCACAACGCAAGACCGCACCTTCATCCAATATCTTATGAAGCCTGTTACTGACAGTATGATACGCGCTTTCCGCGAACAGTGAACGCGCAACACAAGACGCGTGTACGATTGGCCACTGGCGGAGCTTTGGCGCATCCTTTGTCTGACCAAAGACACGGCGATGTCAGCCCCAGCAGTACTTTTCATCCCTACGGTCAGTGCATGCCGGGAGGGCTCATGTGCAAGCTTGCCACCCGCGGATAGCCGCACTGCTCTGGGTTTACATATCGAAGGGCGTATCGGGGATCATGCGTAAAGGGTTAATTAACGATCTAAGAAGTATTTTACCCGTAATGTACGGCTACGAAGAAGATGGGTTGGCATGCTGCGGGCACCTAGGAAAAACAGACACGCTAGAGGGATACAGGTCTATGCGCGATCCTGAACGGATAAAGTTACTCGAAAAAGCATTGATAAAGTATGTTGAGCTATATGGCTTCATAGATGAAGCCCGTGAGTACTATATCCGTAATGCGGATGGGGAAGGCCCCGGGTCCAAGCAAAAACACTAAGCCTAAGAGCTCAGATTTCTGAGGCTCTCTTGGAGAAAGGCTTTGTGTTGATGCGATCTTCGCAAAGGAGCCAGTGGTATAGAGGCCGACGCGCAGGTTTTAGGCGTCGCGGACGCAGCTGTGCGCTTCGGCTGGCAGCATCGCCTTAGGAAGGCCTTTTTTCCAACTGAAGGTGGAGCGTCAGCCAGACATTAAAGCGGGTTTGCTGCACGAGCTTGGTATGCGCCCTAGTGCTGTTTCTACAGCAGAGCTAATTCGAGACCACTTCAAAGCATGACGATTGTGCAACCGGTGGTCTGGAAATTCTCTGACACCATGATCACGCATCCTGGCATTCCCACTTTATGTAGGCCTT
>NZ_JBIFFM010000024.1:0-16660 GCF_043556995.1 Sulfitobacter sp. 1A15106
CATAAACCACGACGCATAACTGAGGGTGGGTCAAATCTCGGTGAAAATACCGGGTCAGTTCTCAGTGACAATCAACAAGCGGTGCGCAAAATCATCTACACTACCAACGCCATCGAAAGCCTGAACCGCGTCATCCGGAAAACCACCAAAACACGCGGTAGCTTTCCGACAGATGACGCCGCGACAAAGCTAATCTACCTGGCGATCCGCAGCTTCGAGAAGACTGGCAGGGCCGTCAGAGAATGGGTTGCTGCACGGAACCAGTTCGCTATCCTATACCCAGAACGGTTCAACATATGACCCGTTTCAACTGCATGGGCTGAGCCTCATACACAGAGTTTCGGATACTCCCCAATCCTGCCGAGGCATAATAGGGAGAACTTTATGTTCGAAACCCCACAGCCAGCCACTGCGCTGCACCGCTTTGCGGGAGACTATCGTCAAGCGATCCAATATGCCGCCTTGCGGTTGGGTGGACCGGTCTGGCAGCGCCGGGCAGGGTGCCTGCTGGACGATCTGAGCCACCGATCCCCAATCACGCGCCGTGTCCTTAAGGAGGCACACGAGTTGAGCGCGCTTTTCGCGGGGGAAGTTGTTCCCGATGTGGACAGCAGCGAGCCACCGTGCATGGAAGAATGCAATCCCGAGGCGTCTCATCTCGATGAGATCCGCATCCTTGCAGTAAATTTTTCCGAGGCTTTAATGCAGACCGCAACTCAGGCAGGCCGGGGATCGACCGGTAACAAGGATGGTGCATCATGCAAGATCTGACCGCACAGTCGAATTGCGTTTCGTTCGTTATCTACGACGCGCTTAAAGCAGTTCGCGCAGTTACCGCAGCCCATGCGGCAATCGGAAACGATTGTGATCTCGATAGCGACCTGCTCAGGCCGATCCTCGCGATGTCATGCGGCGGGTCTGCAGCAGCTCTTTTTTCTCCGCGGAACGCCGAACTTCTGCGTGGGATCGCTAACAGCCTGGAGGCGAGCATCGCTGCGGAGACACGGACTTCGATCCACTTCGACGAATGTTCCATGTCTGGGGCGTGGGAAGAGACCCATGTGAGTGAACGCGGTCACGCGCTCCTCCTGCTTCAGCAAGCCCTCCTAACGCTGGAAAGGCGCGTCTCGACGGTCATGATGATGCGAGAAGCCGAAAAACTGGCCGTAGAAATCCGCTAATAGCTGGTTCGGCCGGGGGGGGGCGGCCGAACTTCTTCGCCGGGAGTGGTATGGCGCGCTCTCTCACGCATGGTCAATGTGCGATTTCCTGGGCGATGGTAGTTCTATGCCCATACAGCGACTTCCTTCAGCGGACATAGCGCTGTCATCCCAGCATGTTCCGTGCCCCCAAAACTCGCCAATCAAACCAACTTCATGCAGACGATCCGAAGCTCACTTCCTCCTCGCAAGCAACACGTGGTGGAGCGAAAACCCATGCCCAGAAAAAACTATCAAACCCCAACTTTGGTTTCCGAAGAAATGGCCAATGTCCTCGACACGATGAAACCGAGGCTCAAGGCGAGTGTCGTTGCAAGGCTGAGTGGTTTGTCCCAGAGGGCGATCACGCAGCACGCCGCGAACAACCGGATCCCAGGAGCCGCCAAACACGGCGGTCTCTGGACGTTCGATCACGACTTGGCCCTTCAATGGATTAAAGAGGGCAGCACATGTCAATCAAAACTAAACTCCCGAAAAACGTCTTCAAACAGAAAGCCTCGAAATTCTACTGGCTCCGCGTCAAGATCAACGGCCACACCCACCGAGAGTCTCTTCGAACAACATCTCTTCGCGTCGCGGAAAAAAGAGCCAAGAGCCGCGTGAAAGAGTTGCGTGGAATGGAGGAGGCGGGAGAACTCGAATGGACGTTCTCCGCTGGCTGGGTCAAATTCTACGAAGCATTGGGCCAAGTGGGCTCTGGATGGAGCGCTGAAACCCGCAAGCGTTACCAATGCAGCCTTAGACAAATCCTTCGGGTTCTGGATAAAATCTTTACAGATCTCGATCGTGACATCCGCAGCATCTCGGCATCTGAAGTTGATGTCTCAATCGTTTCCGAGTTCGTAGCTCGACGTCGGGATGAGCAAGTATCTGTAGCCACGATCAATCGTGATCTGACAGCTTTCGGTCAGCTGATGAGAGCGATCAAGAATGATGGCTGGGTTGATGCGAACCCAGTCAGTGCATTCGAGAAACAAGGGATGAAAGAAGTGCTCCCTGACATCGAGATTCCCACAGATGAAGCGATTGCGAAGCTGTCGGAGCGCGCGCCCGGCACGTTGGCGCATTTCCCGAGCTTCCTTTGTGCCACTGGCGGACGGGTGACCGAGATGGCGCTGCTGCAATGGCGAGACATCGTTGGCTTAGAAAAGCCGTTCGAGGGGAATGTGCTCGCGACCTTGCGCTTTACGAAGGGTGGAAAAGTTCGAACCATCGAGCTCACACAGGAGGCAATTGACATCCTGTTGAAGGTTCCCCGTTCGAACGCATCGGCATACGTGTTTTGGAACAAAACAGAACATGGGTTCTATCAGGACCCCTCTAACCTTTTCTGGGAGTATGGGCAGGAAACGGATTTTGGCGCGCGCCTTCATGATCTGCGCCACAGGTTTGCGATCGATCGGCTGCGCGAAGGGTGGTCGGTTTACAGGGTTCAGAAATACATTGGTCATGACTCGGTCAAAACGACAGAGCGATACTATCTTCGCTATCTTTCTCAACAGCAGCAGGACCATGTGCGCTCAGACGGAGACAACGGTTTTCGGTAAAGAGAGCATAGAGCTGAGACATCGGGGGGATCTTGCGCCAGCAAGGTCCCTCTTTTCTTGCTGTGGAAAGGAATGCCCAAGACAACAAGCACGGCCCATATGGTTTGGACAGGAGCATAGACCTGACAAATGGGGCATAGTCGGCATCGTCAGAAGCGCAAAAAGGGGTCATAGTATGACACCTTTGCTTGATCTAACGGCGCATAGAGGAATACGCACCACACCCTGATATTTCGAAACAATTCAATCTTATCAGGGGGATAGTGGCGGAGAGACAGGGATTCGAACCCTGGGAACCCGTGAAGGCTCAACGGTTTTCGAGACCGCCCCGTTCGACCACTCCGGCACCTCTCCGCGGGGGTCTGGGGGGTCCGTTTAGTCGCCTTTTCCAGCAGTGGCAAGAGGGGTTTTGCGCATCAATTGAAAGTTTGGGGATTTTCGTTGCGCCGAGGCTGGTAGAGCCTAAGTTTAAAGGCAGAATTCTGCGAAAGGACCGCCCATGTTTCGCCAAAACCGAATGATTGCAGCCCCCTTTGTCATGGCGTTGATGCTGCTCGTCGCGCTTGCCCTGCCGCTGCGGGCGGCGGATCGCGGCGCGTTGGAGCGGTTTTTGGAGGTAACCGGCTTTGACGTGGCGTTGGAGAGCATCCGCCTGTCCGCCGATTCCGCGCCTGAGATGTTAGGGCTGCAAAGCGAGGATTTCGGCTCGGAGTGGTCGCGGCTGGTGCGCGATGTCTTTGACACCGAGTTGATGCATGACATGGCGATGGATATCCTTGCCGAGACGCTCAGCGATGACCTGTTGGATCATGCCGCCGGATTCTATGCCTCCGATCTGGGCCAGCGTTTGGTGGCGGTCGAGAACAAAGCGCATATGGCTGAGGATGATGGGCTGAAGGCCGAAAGCGGTGCCGCCATCATCGCGGGGCTTGAGCGGATCGGCTCCCCCCGGTTGGAGACCCTGCGGCGCTTGAACGTGGCCAGCGATGTCGAGGAAATCTCGATCCGGGCCATTCAAGAGGTGCAGATTCGTTTCCTTCTGGCCGCCGCGGCGGCCGGGGTGATCGAATTGCAGATGGAAGAGCCGGACCTGCGCGAGGCGATGCGGGCGCAGGCGGATGAGCTGGGCGCGCAGATCGCCGCCAACGCGCTGGCCAACGCCGCCTATACCTATCAATCCTTCTCGGACGAAGACCTTGCCGCCTATGCCGAGGCGTTGGAGCATCCCAAGATGCAGCAGGTCTATACGCTGATGAACGCAGTTCAATATGAGATCATGGCCAACCGGTTCGAGGCCGTGGCCGCGCGGCTTGCGGCCATGCAGCCTAGTCAGGACATCTGATGCGGGCTTTGGTTTTCGCGCCGCTTTTGTGGCTTCTGGCGCTGCCCGCTTGGGCCGATGCGCGGATGACCGTGCTGGTCGATCTGTTGGAGCTTCGCCAAGCGGCGGTGATCCTCAGCGACGAAGGGCAGGCCCATGCGGAGGTGCTGAACCAAGACATGCTGGGCGGGCAGGGTGGCCCAGCCTGGCAGATGCAGGTCGAAAGCATCCACGATCCCGAGCGTATGGTCGAAATGGTCCGCCGCGCCTTGGAAGAGACGATGACGGCGGAGGGGGTCGAAAAGGCGATCGCCTTTTATTCCACCGAACTGGGGCGTCGGATTGTGGGGCTGGAGAATGCCGCCCGCGCCGCCATCGCCGAGCCTGAGATCGAGCAGATCGCGCGGGCGAACTATGGGGTGCTGGCGGGGGACGGTGATACCCGGGTGACTTTGATCCGCCGGTTGATCGACGCTTCCGATATGATCGACCGCAATGTCGGCACGGCGCTCAACAGCAATTTCCAATTCCTGCGCGGCATGCGCGATGGCGGCGCGCTGGAGGACAGTGATGAAGACCTCTTGGCCGATGTTGGCGCCGATCTGGACGCGGTGACCGAAGACACCTCCGTCTGGTTGCACGCCTATATGCTGCTGGCCTATCACCCTTTGACCAACGCCGAGATCGCGCAATATGCGGCCTTTGCCGAGACACCGGCGGGCCGGGCGCTCAATCACGGGCTTTTCGACGGATTCGGTCGGGCCTATGAGGATATCTCTTACGGGCTGGGGCGCGCATTGGCGCTGAATATGGTGGCCGAAAGCCTCTGACAGGCCCACGGGGCAGGGCCAAGAAAACCTACTTGACTTGCCCCGCCATTCCGAAGATAAGCCCGCATCCCGGAGGGTAATCCGTTTTCGGGATTGTTTTTTAATGACGCTCCATGGGCGCGCTGTTCGAGGCGGATCGGCCGGAAAGCCATCCACAAACTCCCAAGCGGGGCCACAGAACGCGGATGACAGAAAAGGAAGACGCATGTTTGCGGTCATCAAGACAGGCGGCAAGCAATACAAGGTTCAAGCAGGCGATATGCTGCGCGTTGAACGTATTGCGGCCAATGCTGGCGAAACAGTCCAGTTCAACGAAGTTCTGATGCTGGGCGGCGACAGCCCCGTGCTCGGCGCGCCCACGGTCAAAGACGCAGGCGTTCAGGCCGAAGTCGTCGATCAAATCAAAGGCGAAAAGGTCATCAACTTCGTCAAGCGCCGCCGGAAGCACTCTTCTAAGCGGACCAAGGGTCACCGTCAAAAGCTGACGCTGGTCAAGATCACCGACATCCTCGCCTCGGGCGCAGAGAAGTCGGGCGTATCCGAAGCTGTCGGCACAGGCTCCGTAAGCGCCGCCGCCGTGGCTGCCATCACCGGCAAGACCGATGAGGCTGCGCAGATCAAGAAGGCCAAGAAGGCGAAAGCCACCAAGGCCGCTCCGAAAGCCGAGAAAGCCGACCAGATGTCGGAAGCCGGCGCGGACGACCTGAAGGCGCTGAGCGGCGTTGGCCCCGCACTTGAGAAAAAGCTGCACGAAGCGGGCATCACCTCCTTCGCTCAAATCGCAGCATGGACCGAAGCGGATATCGCTGAAGTTGACGAGAAACTGTCTTTCAAAGGCCGTATCCAGCGTGAAGGCTGGGTCGAACAGGCCAAAGAAAAGACCAAAGGCTAAGGAGAGACCGAGATGGCACATAAAAAAGCAGGCGGTTCATCCCGTAACGGGCGCGACTCAGCTGGTCGTCGCCTTGGCGTGAAAAAATACGGCGGCGAAGCCGTCATCCCCGGCAACATCATCGTGCGTCAGCGCGGCACCAAGTTTTGGCCTGCCGAAGGCGTTGGCATGGGCAAGGATCACACGATCTTTGCAACCGTCGACGGCGCTGTGACCTTCCACAAAGGTCTGAAAAACCGCACGTTCATTTCGGTTCTGCCACGCGCGGAGGCCGCTGAATAAGCCGTACCCCAAAGGGTTTGAAAAAATCAGGGATCGGCGATACCGCCGGTCCCTTTTTCTTTTTCGGAAAGACCCCCGATGTTTTTATTTTCCAGTTCAGGGCCCATTGGCCTGGCGGGCCGTTTCTCCGCTCTTTGCGGACCGCGGCTGAATTTTGATAAAGTCGTTACATTCGGCAGGGAGGAATATGTCGAATGTGTCAACGCCTCGGCGCGCGGGTTACGCGCGATCGGGGCAGGGGCGGCCCGTCTGGCCAAAGGCCCCCAATCCAGTCTGTTCGGAGGAGGAACATGACGATGCAGTTGGAAGCGATTGTGAACCAACCCCTTATTGAGACAGAGCGGTTTGACCTGCGCCCGGTGCGCCGGTCCGACATGGGCATGATTGAGATGTATGCCAGCGACCCGCGGGTCGCCAACGCGACATCCTCGATCCCGCATCCGCTGCCGCCCGGCAGTGTCGAGGCCTATGTCACCCGCGCCATGTCCGATGACCGTGAAGAAGACGTCTGGGTCATGGATGGCACCCGCGCGGACAGTTCCGAAGTGATGGGCGTGATCTCCCTCACCCGGCTGGATCGCAACCAATCCGAAATCGGCTATTGGGTGGCACCGGCGTTCTGGAACACGCATCTTGCCTCTGACGCGGTGCAGGCTTTGGTAAACGCCAACCCCTTGGGCAATGACGCGCTTTTTGCCTCTGTTTTCCATGACAACCCGGCGTCGGCCAAGGTGCTGACCAATGCGGGTTTTGTCTATCTCGGCGACGCGGAAACCTATTGCTTGGCCCGCGATGCTGCCGTACCCACATGGACCTATAGCCGCAAGCTGTAGCTCCGTTTCCCGTGCCTGAAAGGCAAGACCATGAAGTTTCTCGACCTGTGCAAAGTCTACATCCGATCCGGCGCCGGGGGCGGCGGCTGTGTGTCGTTCCGGCGTGAGAAATATATCGAATATGGCGGCCCGGATGGCGGCGATGGCGGCACCGGCGGCTCGGTCTGGGCCGAGGCGGTCGATGGGCTGAACACGCTGATCGACTTTCGCTATCAGCAACACTTCTTTGCCAAGAACGGCCAGCCCGGCATGGGCAAACAGCGCACCGGTAAGGACGGTGAGGATATCATCCTGCGGGTGCCCGTGGGCACGGAGATCCTCGACGAGGATCAGGAGACCGTCATCGCCGATCTGACCGAGCTTGGCCAGCGCGTGCAGCTTGCGCGCGGCGGCAATGGCGGCTGGGGCAACCTGCACTTCAAATCCGCGACCAACCAAGCCCCCCGCCGCTCGAACCCCGGGCAGGAAGGGGTTGAGCGGACGCTTTGGCTGCGGCTCAAGCTGATCGCCGACGTCGGCTTGCTGGGCCTGCCCAACGCGGGCAAGTCGACCTTCCTTGCAAGCACGTCGAACGCGCGGCCTAAGATTGCCGATTACCCGTTCACCACGTTGCACCCAAACCTTGGCGTGGTCGGTGTCGATAACACTGAATTCGTGGTGGCGGATATTCCCGGCCTCATCGAAGGCGCCTCCGAGGGGCGGGGTCTGGGCGATCTTTTCCTTGGCCACGTCGAGCGTTGTGCGGTGTTGTTGCACCTCATCGATGGCACCTCCGAAACCGTGGCGGAGGATTACCACACCATCATCGGAGAGCTGGAAGCCTATGGTGGCGATCTGGCGGAAAAGCCGCGTGTCACTGTGTTGAACAAAGTTGATGCACTGGATGAGGAAGAGCGCGCAAGCCGTTTGACAGAATTGGAAAAAGCTTCCGGCGGCAGCGTGATGATGATGTCCAGTGTGGCTGGCGAAGGCGTGACGGAAGTATTGCGCACCCTGCGCCAGAACATCGACGAAGACCGCCTGCGTTTCCGCAGCACCGAGGAAGAGACACCTTGGCAACCCTAAGCACCGCCCGCCGCGTCGTCATCAAGATCGGCTCCGCCCTTCTGGTGGACCGCGATAGCGGCAATCTGCGCCGAGACTGGCTGACCGGATTGGCGCAAGATGTCTTATGGCTCAAGGGCTTGGGCTGCGATGTTGTGCTGGTATCGTCTGGCTCCATCGCGCTTGGCCGGGGTGTTCTGGGCCTCCCGCCGACCGTCTTGGCGCTGGAACAGGCGCAGGCCGCCGCGGCGGTGGGGCAAATCCGCCTGGCCCGGGCTTATGAAGAGGTGCTGGCCCCCCATGGCATCACCACGGCGCAGGTTCTGGTAACGTTGGAGGACAGCGCCAACCGCCGGCGCTACCTCAACAGCCGCGCGACCTTGGAGCAGCTGCTCTCGCTCGGCGTCGTGCCCATCGTAAATGAGAATGACACGATCGCGACTGATGAAATCCGCTTTGGCGACAATGACCGTCTCGCCGCGCAGATTGCGGTGACGGTGGGCGCGGATCAGTTGATTTTGCTCTCCGATGTGGATGGTTTCTACAGTGCCAACCCCTCACAGGACCCGACCGCGAAACGCTATGATGTGATCGATAGCATCACGCCCGAGATTGAGGCGATGGCCGGTGATGCCGGGTCGGGCCTGTCCAAAGGTGGCATGAAAACCAAGCTGATGGCCGCGCGCACGGCGACAACGGCGGGCTGTGCCATGGCGATCACCGATGGGTTCGTCATGCGCCCGCTCACCGCGCTTGAAAGTGGGGCGAATGCCACTTGGTTCAGCGCGCAGAGTGACCCACAAGCCGCGCGTAAGCGCTGGATTGCCGCGATGAAGCCGCGCGGGGCGGTGACCTTGGACGCCGGAGCCGTGGCGGCTTTGGCGCGGGGCACATCCCTCTTGCCGGCCGGGGTGACCGCTGTTGAGGGGCGTTTTGAACGGGGCGATAGCATTGCCATGTATGACCCCGCCGGTCATGCGGTGGGTCATGGTCTCAGCCGCTATTCGGCGGGGGAGATCGGGCAGATCAAGGGCCACAAGAGCGCAGAGATCGAGGCGCTTTTGGGTTATCCCGGGCGGGCGGCTTTGATCCATCGGGACGATATGGCGCTTTAGGCGAAGATGAAGACAGGGGCATAAGGCTATGAACGACATCCAGAATATCTCTGAACTGATGGCCGATATCGGCGCCCGCGCCCGCGCAGCGGCAGCGCAACTGGCGACCGCCACGGCCGAGAGGAAACACGCCGCCCTGATCAGCGCTGCTGATGCGGTCTGGAAAAACCGGGCCGAGATCATTGCCGCCAATGAGCAGGACCTCGCCTTTGGCCGCGACAAGGGGCTGTCGGATGCCATGATGGACCGGCTGATGTTGAACGAAGAGCGTATTCGCGGCATGGTCGACGGGCTGCGGTCGGTCGCGGAACAGGTCGATCCGGTGGGTGAGGTGATCGCTGAATGGGACCAGCCCTCGGGCCTTAACATTCAGCGCGTGCGTACCCCGCTTGGCGTGATCGGCGTGATCTATGAATCGCGCCCCAATGTGACGGCGGATGCGGGCGCGCTTTGTCTCAAAGCGGGCAATGCGGTGATCCTGCGCGGCGGGTCGGAAAGCTTTCATTCATCGCGCGCCATCCACGCCTGTCTGCAACAGGGGCTGCGGGATGCGGGCATGCCCGAAGACGCGGTGCAATTGGTCCCGACGCGCGACCGGGCGGCGGTGCGTGAGATGCTGACGATGACCGATACCATCGACGTGATCGTACCGCGCGGCGGCAAGGGGCTTGTCGGCTTGGTCCAGCGTGAGGCCCGGGTGCCGGTCTTTGCCCATCTGGAAGGCATCGTGCACATCTATATCGACGCCGAGGCGGATCCCGAAAAAGCGTTGAAGGTCGTGCTGAACGCCAAGACACGACGGACGGGCATTTGCGGCGCGGCGGAATGTCTTTTGATCCATGAGGATGTCGCCAAGACCATTGGCAATGGCGTGATCCGGGCGCTGATCGACGCAGGCGTCGAAGTGCGCGCCGATACGGCCTTGCAGGATGTCTCCGGCACGGTCCCGGCCAGCGATGCGGATTGGGGGCAAGAATACCTCGATATGATCGTCGCGGCGCGGGTCGTCCCCGATCTGGACGCTGCGATGGCGCATATTCGCCAGTATGGATCGGGGCATACCGATTGCATCCTGACCGAGAATGCCGAGACCGCCGCGGCGTTCTTCAGTGGGCTGGATTCCGCGATCCTGATGCATAACGCCTCGACCCAATTCGCGGATGGGGGAGAGTTCGGCATGGGCGCAGAGATCGGCATCGCCACGGGAAAGCTTCATGCCCGCGGCCCTGTTGGTGCGGCGCAACTGACGAGCTTTAAATACCTAGTGCGTGGCGAGGGGACGGTGCGCGGCTGACCTTTAGAACGAGAGGGTCAGTGCCGTTTCGCCGCTGTCAAGCGTGATTTCTCTCCCCTGTGCTTCGGCCAGCATTGGCAAAAGCGCGAATTGAACCTGCGCGGGCTGTAGCCGCCTGTCCGCGCCGGTCTGCGTCAGCAGCGCCCAAAGTTCAGGGTCTATCGCGATCTTGTCAGCCTCGGCCTTTAGGGACCAGCGGCCCGCCTCTTCACCGATGGTGATCCGCCCGCCGTGGTGCAGGGCCGTCTCGATGCAGAGCAGCGCGAGGAAGGCCATCCGCACGCCATTGCGTGATTGCGGGCTTGTAACCTGCCAATCAATCTCAACCCTTGAGGCGGCATAGAGATCACGTAGGATCGAAGTCACCTCGTTCTGGCCCATGGTCTGATCGCCCGCGGCCCCAAAGGCGATGCGGAAAAAGCGGATCCGGGCCGAGGCGCTTTCGACGCTTTGACCGATCAAGGCAAGCTCAGGCCCCGGGGTGGCCCCGGTGCCCGCCATCTGAAGCAATTCAAGCCCGTTGTTGATGGCCCCGATTGGCGATATCAAGTCGTGGCAAATGCGGCTGCCGATCAGGGTGGGCAGGTCAATGTTAAGCTGGCCCATGGTGGCCCCTCGGAATGATTGGAAATGGCATGGATGATCTGAACGCGCTGCTGACGCCGGGCATGTTGGTGATGCATCCGCAGCATCCCGAATGGGGCACGGGACAGGTGCAAAGCAATATCGGCGGCAAAGTGACGGTCAACTTTCGTGACCAAGGTAAAGTGGTCATAGACAGCTTTCGTTTGGAATTAATGCCGGTCTTTGATGAGGGATGACCCTTTCCAAATCCTTAATGGTGGAAGAAAAATTTCTTAAAGCAACCATAGGGAGAGTAGCCGATTTCCGCTTTCCCCGCAACTGTTGCGCCCGCGCTACCGATTGCCTATCAGGCGGAGACTTTCATTTCGGGCATAGGATTGGCCGATGCCGCGGGGCGTAGCAGCAGATTTTCAGGTCAGATTAGCGCAGACGGAGGCCGATGTGCAGGCGGCACAGCGGCTGCGGTACGACGTTTTCGTGCGCGAGTTGGGCGGCGGCGGCCCGATGGTGGATCATGCCGCCGGGTTGGAGCGGGACCGGTTCGATCCCTACTTTGACCATCTGCTTTTGACCGACCGGCGCAGCGGTAAATTGGCGGGCGTCTACCGAGTGATGCGGAGCGATATGGCCGCACGGGCAGGGGGCTTCTATTCGGCGGCGGAATATGATCTGGCGCCGCTTGTCCAGTCGGGGCGTAAGCTGTTGGAATTGGGGCGCTCTTGCCTTGACCCCGCCTATCGCGGTGGCACGGCGATGCACCACCTTTGGGCCGCGCTAGCAGGCTATGTTGCCGAATATGAGATCGAGGTTCTCTTTGGCGTGGCGAGCTTTCATGGCACCGACACCGCGGCTCTGGCCGAGCCGCTTTCGCTTTTGCATCACCGGCATTTGGCGCCGCCCGAACTGCGGGTCCGCGCGCGTGATTACGCGCCCATGGACCTGATCCCCGAGCCCGAGTTGGACCGGCGCAAGGCCATGCTGGCGGTGCCGAGCCTGATCAAAGCCTACCTACGGCTGGGCGGGACCGTGGGCGAGGGGGCCTATATCGACCGGGCCTTCAACACCACGGACGTTTGCCTGATCCTTGATACGAAACAGATGAGCGCGCGGCAGATGCGGTTCTATAACGGGAGTGCTGCATGAGCACGACTTGGGGCAGCGACCAGCCGCCGCCAGAGCGGCGTTTGACGCTTGCAGGGATGCTGCGCGTCATGCTCCGCGGCGCGGTCTTGGCGTTTTTGGTTTTCGGCGGGTTACTGGTCTTGCTGCTGCTGCGCTTGGTCGAGCGGCCAATTTTTGGCCTGCATCGGCCCATCACCCCCCATATCACGCAGATGGTATGCCGCGCGGCGTTCTGGGTGCTGGGCATGCGCTTTATCCGCCGCGGCACCCCGATGGAACGGCGCGGCGCGGTGGTGGCCAACCATACCTCATGGCTCGATATTTTCGCGCTGAACGCGGCCAAACGGATCTATTTCGTCTCCAAATCCGAGGTCGCGGGCTGGCCCGGCATCGGCTGGCTGGCGCGGGCGACGGGCACCGTCTTTATCCGCCGCGACCGGGCCGAGGCGCGCAACCAGACGGAGGTGTTTCGGACCCGTCTTTTGGCCGGGCATAAGCTGCTGTTTTTCCCCGAGGGCACCAGCACCGACGGGCTGCAAGTGCTTCCCTTCAAGACTACGCTATTCGAGGCCTTCTTTGACCCGGCCTTGCGGGACGAGATCGCGGTGCAGCCCGTCAGCGTGATCTACCACGCGCCGCAGGGTGAAGATCCGCGGTTTTATGGCTGGTGGGGGGATATGTCCTTTGGCGCGCATCTGCTGACGACGCTGGCCGCGGCTCGGCAAGGCGCGGTCGAGGTGGTCTATCACCCGCCGTTGCAGGTGGCGGAATACACCGGGCGCAAGGCGCTGGCGCAACGCTGCGAAGCGATCGTGCGCGCGGGCCATGCTCAGGCAGGAGCCGATGGCGGGCCGCGCCTGCAATAAGCCCCTTGCGCTGCGCCGCGCGCTGGCCTATATGCGCCCCACTTGAACCCGCAGTCGGGGTTGGGCCTTTTGGGGAGAAATCCCAGATCGTCCGCCGGTTGGCAGCATGAGGCTGTCATACCCCCGATGAGGCTAAACCGGAAAGGTATAAAGACATGGCTCTTCCTGAGTTCTCCATGCGCCAACTGCTTGAAGCAGGCGTACACTTTGGTCACCAGACACAGCGCTGGAACCCCCGCATGGGCCCGTATATCTACGGCGCGCGCAACGGCATCCACATCATGGACCTCACACAGACCGTCCCCATGCTGGACGAAGCGCTGAAAGTGATCCGTGACACCGTCGCCAAAGGCGGCAGCGTTCTCTTCGTCGGCACCAAGCGTCAGGCCGCCCAGCCGATCGCTGACGCCGCAGAGAAATGCGCACAGTATTACATGAACCACCGTTGGCTCGGCGGTACGCTGACCAACTGGCAGACCGTTTCGCAGTCGATCAACCGCCTGAAAAATATCGACGAACAGTCCGAGCGCGGCTTCGAAGGCCTGACCAAGAAAGAGCGTCTTGGCATGGAACGCGATCAAGCGAAGCTTGAAGCGTCGCTGGGTGGTATCCGCGAAATGGGCGGCCGTCCTGACCTGCTCTTCGTCATCGACGTGAAGAAAGAGTCGCTGGCCATTGCAGAAGCCAACAAGCTGGGCATCCCGGTTGTGGCCGTGGTTGACACCAACTGCTCGCCCGACGGTGTTGACTACATCATCCCCGGCAACGACGACGCGGCCCGCGCCATCGCGCTCTACTGCGATCTGGCATCGCGCGCTGCTCTCGACGGCATGTCGGCTCAGCTGGGTGCAGCAGGCGTTGATCTGGGCGCCATGGAAGAGGCCCCCGAAGAAGAAGCCGTGAGCGAAGAAAGCACCGGCGTCGAAATCGGCAACGCGTCCGAAGAGACTCTGCATGACGATGCCATGGGCAAAGACGCGCCGCTGGACATCGAATCCAAGAAAGAGACCGTCGCCAAAGCCGAAGGCTAAGCGTCACGGACCTGAAACACGGGGCAGGGTAACCTGCCCCGATTTCCACCAGAGGCGGGCCTTGGGCCTGCACCCGATTTCCAAAGGAGAACCAAGAGATGGCAATCACAGCATCCATGGTCAAGGAACTGCGCGACAGCACCGGCGCAGGCATGATGGACGCCAAGAAGGCACTGACAGAAAACGACGGCGACATGGAAGCCGCTGTCGACTGGCTGCGCACCAAAGGTCTGGCCAAAGCGGCGAAGAAATCCGGCCGTACCGCTGCCGAAGGTCTCGTGGCTGTTAAGGTCGAAGGCGGTCACGGTGTCGCGGTTGAGGTGAACTCCGAAACCGACTTCGTCGGCAAGAACGCTGAATTCCAATCCATGGTCAGCAACATCGCCGATGCCGCGCTGAAAGTGGACGATGTCGAAGCGCTGAAAGCGGCTGAGATCGACGGTAAATCCGTTGAAACCACCCTGACAGACGCCATCGCCAAAATCGGCGAGAACATGTCCCTGCGCCGCATGCAGAGCATCGAAGGCGAGACCGTGGTCTCCTACGTGCACAACGCAGCCGCGCCCGGCATGGGCAAGATCGGCGTTCTGGTCGCCATGACCGGTGGCAACGAAGAGCTGGGCAAACAGATCGCGATGCACATCGCCGCTGTGAACCCCGCGTCGCTGTCCGAAGCTGATCTGGACCCGGCCGTGGTCGAGAAAGAAAAGCAGGTTCAGATGGACATCGCCCGCGAAAGCGGCAAGCCCGAAGCCGTGATCGAGAAAATGATCACCGGCCGCATGCAGAAGTACATGTCCGAAGTGACACTGGTGAACCAGTCCTTCGTCGTGAACCCTGACCTGACCGTCGGCAAGGCCGCTGAAGAAGCGGGCGCGACCATCACCGGTTTCGTGCGTCTGGAAGTTGGCGAAGGCATCGAAGTCGTCAAAGAAGACTTCGCAGCAGAAGTGGCGAAAGCCGCGAAAGGCTAAGCCTTCTCGACATGATGAATATGGGGCGGTGCATTCCGATGCGCCGCCCTTTTTCGTGGCCAATCACCGATAGGGACGCCGATAAAAACGACGGCTCGAAGTATCAGGGCAGGTTCTGGATGGGGCAGGGGAAGGATCCGGTCAGCCAGGCGAAAAATAAACCTGACTGAGACCGGCGAGCCAAAAAGCGCCTTGGTATTACAAGGATTTAAGGCCCGTCGTACCGCAGGTGCGAACACCCGCGATACTGGCGGACCATGGCCATCTACTACCTGAGGTGCCAGTAAGGTATTCCATACCCTAATATATTACGGATCCATCACAAACATCTGGTTCGCGAAGGCCGCTTTCAGCACCGCCTGGGCCGTCGTTTCGACCGACAAAGCCTCCCGCGCGAGGCGCAGGTGTTTTTCGACCGTAGGCGCCGTCAGGCCCATCAGCAGGGCGATATCCTGCGTGGTCTTGCCATCTCCGACCCATTGCAGCACCTCCAGTTGACGCCGCGTGAGGCTGCGGTTGGGGCTGCTATAGGGCAGGGAGAGGATCTTCAGATGCGCGATTTCATTCATCAGCTGAATGTCAGCGCCGTGCTTCTTCCAAATCGCATCCACCTCATCCTGAGACAGGCCACGGCGCGCCGTTAGCGCAATCGCCCCCTTGGACCGGGCCGAGATCGAGCGGAAACTGATCGTATAGCCCGCCGTCACATCCATGCTGGCGTTGAAGTCGATCACCCGTTTTTCGGTCTCCGACAGGCCCTCGCGCTGCGTGATCTCCGCCAAGGTGCCCCAGCTACAAGCGCCTTCGTTGTTGAGTGCCCAACGCAGCATCGGCGCATTGAAGTAGAGCCCGCTGTGCAGGTAGCCGTTGAGGTATTCCGCGCTTTGATTGCTCAAAATCACGAAATCCGCCGGGTCGCCCAAAGAGGTCGGTGTGCGGTAGCGCGTAAACCCGTAGATCAGCCGGTCGAATCCATAGTCAGCCATCTGTCGCGTATGGGCATCCCAGAGCTCTTCGATTGTCGGGCTATGCGCGATCTGATGCAAATAGTCGCGCAAGATCATCAGCTTCCGATATGACGTTGAAGGGCTTGGATTGCCAGAACATAGCCATGAACGCCAAAGCCGCAGATTTGTCCAAGGGCCACAGGTGCGATATAGGACGTGTGGCGGAAACTCTCACGCGCGTGGATATTGCTCAGATGCACTTCGACCACCGGCAGTTCGACAGAGGCGATGGCGTCCATCAGCGCGATGGAGGTATGGGTATAGGCGCCGGCATTCAGAATGATACCAGCATGTTGGCCGCGGGCCGCATGGATCAGATCGATCAGGCTGCCTTCGTGGTTCGACTGCGCAAACTCCATCTCCAGACCGAGCCGCGCGGTTTCCTCGGCACAGAGCGCCTCGACATCCGCCAAGGTGGTCTTGCCGTAGACCTCAGGCTGCCGCGTGCCCAAAAGGTTCAGGTTCGGGCCGTTCAAAATAAGTACAGACGCCATAATCACTCACATTAAATCATCTAGATAGTGTTAACGGAGCAAAACTGGCGCTGTCCAGCGTCAGGTGGCATTGCGGTGCTACTGTGGCGAGAAAATCGCAACAACAGGGCTGGCGTTGTGATATGCTGTAAACACCATTCAGAAATGTCACTGGGTTTGCAAAGCAGGAATGTCACTACTGGGCGCGACGGTAGCAAGGCTTT
>NZ_JBIFFM010000025.1:0-12027 GCF_043556995.1 Sulfitobacter sp. 1A15106
CGCGTGGCGGCCGAGCAACTGCCCGCCAAAATCAGCGCGCGGCCTTCGTTTGGCAGAAAATCGGTATCTTGCTTCGGGGCTATTTTGCCCCGTCCGCGGAAATTGGCTGGCAAACCAAGCGCGATACCCGAGCCGCCGGTGATCAGCTTGTGATCTGTCGCAGCTTTGCCGATGGTTCGTAGGTCGGCTTCGTTGAGCGCGTCGATGACGGCGTAAGAAACGCCTTCTGCTATCAGCGCTTCCATTCTTGCGCGGATGGCTGGCACACCTTGTTGAACGATTGATGCGGGAATGAGTCCTACCTTGCCGGTGGATTGCGCCTCCATCAGACGCATAAGGTTTGAATCGCGCATTGGCGTTAGCGGGTGATCTTTCATCGAGCTTTCCGCCAAGGGCAACTCTTCGACGAAGAGCACGCCGTTGTAGATTGTCCGGCCATTCTTAGGAAAAGCAGGGCAGATCAATGTGAGTTCGCAACTCAGCGCTTCGCGCAGCGCATCAGCGACTGGCCCGATGTTTCCTTTCGGTGTTGAATCGAATGTTGAGCAGTATTTGAATAGGATTTGTTCAGCGCCCTCCGACTGGAGCCACTCCAAAGCGGCCAAGGACTCGGCAATTGCATCCTCTACTGGCGCCGTTCGTGATTTCAGCGCCACAACAACCGCATCCGCATCGCCATAGGTCGCTTCGGGGCCGGGGACGCCGATGACCTGAACGACCCGCATCCCTTCACCGACTAATGTATTGGCAAGATCTGTGGCGCCGGTGAAATCATCGGCGATAGCGCCAAGAACGATGGGCATTTCAGTATCCTTTCAGATCGATATCGCGTTCGAGAGCCGCGATAAGTAGATTTGCGGTTGCACGGTTGGTTGCGACAATCGCTTGATACAGCGCTGAGACCCGCAGCAGGGCTTTGACGTCCACATCGTGGGGTACCGCTGAAAGCGGATCGAAGAAAAAGACCAAGGCATCAATTCGGCCCTCTGCGATCATCGCGCCAAGCTGTTGGTCGCCCCCAAGCGGTCCGCTTAGCAGCCGGGTGATCTTGAGCTTCGTTTCCAGAGCGATACGTTTGCCCGTCGTGCCGGTGGCATAGAGTGTTTGCTGCGCCAATACCGCCTTATGGCGGGTAGACCACGCAATTAAAGCGTCCTTGCAGCCATCATGAGCGACCAGCGCAATCCGCATCGGTTACCCCTTAAGGCCGGCCACGACTTCGCGTGTTGTTGCAAGGGTGCCCATATCGCCGCCAAATTCCATCGGGCGCAGCGCATTGGCGGAAAAACCCTTATCGACGGAAGCTTCGATCAAAGCGGCCGCGTCGGTATACCGACTGTCGCCTGAGCGTTCGCCAAGGTAGTCCAGCATCAGGGCTCCGCTCAGGATTGCGGCAAGTGGGTTCGCCTTGTCCTGCCCCATGATATCAGGGGCGCTGCCATGGGCGGGCTGAAAAAGACCGTTCTCATCGCCAATTTCGGCGCAAGCAGCCATGCCCATGCCGCCGATCAGACCACCGCCCAGATCAGACAGGATATCGCCGAACATGTTCTCCATTACCATGACATCGAAATCCCAAGGGCGCCGCACCAGATCGAGCGCTTGGGCATCGACGTAGTTATAGTTCGCCTCGATGTCGGGGTAGTTCGGTCTGATCTCGTCGAAAATCTTGCGGAAGAAAGCCATCGATGTGAAAACATTGGCCTTGTCGACACATGTCACGCGACCGGGCTTTCCGCGCTCTTTGCGTTTCTGAGCCAGTTTAAACGCGAAATCATGAAGCTTCTCCGTGGTCGCGCGGGTAATGCGAAGGGTGTCGCGCACCTCGGTGTCACCGATCACTTCGCTGCGTTTATGGGCAGCGGCGGAATAGAACAGCCCCTCGGTGGACTCACGCAAGATAACCATATCGATCTGGGCGGCGCGAGGGTCCGCCAAACGTTGCGGCGCGTTGGGATAGGCCTTGATCGGGCGAATGCCAGCGTAAAGGCCAAAGCGGTCGCGCAGGCGTAGGTGAGGTGAGATTTCGGTGCCGTCCTCATGGCGGATTGAAGGGAGCCCGATCGCGCCTAAGAAAATCGCATCAGCCGTGCCTGCACGTTCTTCGCCCCCCGGTTCAATATCTTGCCCGGTTTCAGCATAGTAGCCCGCGCCCGCGTTGATCTCGTCATAGGTTAGGGCAGGAGCATTGCAAATCTCGCAGGCTGCGTTGACGACTTCGATGGTCGCGTCTGCCACATCGATACCGATCCCATCCCCACGGATAAGGGCGATTTTCAAACCAGAAGCCATGTCATTTTCCTTGGTCTCAATACTTTCTTGGGGGGAACAGGCCCGCGCCCGTTTTCTCTGCTGACGATTGCCACCTCTGCTGGGTCACCATGCAACTTCGCCCATCACAGTGGGGCGAAGGGCTAGCGGCAATGCTCCCTTACAGCTTCCGGCCGGCATGGCCTGCTCCTCCACGTATTTAACTGCGTATGCGTTGATGCATTGATAGTCAATGACTTTCAGGCTATCTTTTCTGGGAGCAGAACGAGAGGGAGCCGTTGGAATGAATGCTGGCAAGGTAAAGTTGGCGGAGGTCGAGAAGCCGGTCTCTCAAGCTGCTCGTGTTGCCGGTATCCTTCAGGGGATGATTACCAACAACGAACTGCCGCCGGGTTCTAACTACCTTGAAGCCGAACTCGGAGAGATGCTGGGTGTTTCGCGCACGCCCATTCGAGAAGCTGCCGTAATTTTAGCCTCTCGTGGCTTGGTCGAAATTCGGCCCCGGCATGGTATTCGCGTTTTGCCGCTGACCATCGCTGATATGGTTGAGATCTATGATATCCTGATTGAGCTTGAGCCCTTGGCCGCCTTTAAGGCTGCAGAGCGCGCGTATCCAGAAAAGGACTTGAGTGGGTTGGATGAGAGCCTCGTCCAGATGGAATCTGCGCTGAAGCGCGAGGATCGCAAGGAATGGGCGGCGGCGGATGATCGGTTCCATCAAGGGCTGGTGTCCCTGTCTGGAAGTCGGCGTCTGGAAGAGGTGATTGCAATGTACAGCACTCAGGTGCATCGCGTGCGGTTGCTGACCCTCTACATGCGCCCATTGCCCCATGCATCGAACGAAAACCACCGCGCGCTTTATGATGCGATCCGAAATGCTGAGCCAGAGCGCGCCCGTGAACTGCACCACGAACATAGGGTGGAGGCCAAAGCCCTCCTGATCTCCTTGTTGGAGCAGAACAACCTCTCGCGGTTTTGAGCAAAGCGTTACGCCGTAGAGGCGTATCGCCTGAGCCGTGGCGCGGCTAGACCGCTAGTTTGCGGCCTTCGTCGGCAGAGCGGTAGATTGCATGCTCGATCTTGATCACGCGTAGATAATCGCGCGCCTCATTCTCCAATGCGGAGCCATTCAGCAGGGCCGACACGACATGGTCTTGCAAGGCTTTGGTGCAATCCCCGCCGAAGCCCTCATGCTGGTCGGGGGGCGCAATCTCTTCTGCCTCAAGCATGCCGAAGGGGCGAAGCCATATTGATCCGTCTCCATAGAGCGTGAGCGTGCCATCGGTTCCTTCAATCAACGCCTCGCCCATCGTGCGGCGGGTGTTATCAGCGGCGTGGTCCAGGCTGCGGTTGGCGTCAAACAAAGCCCGTACTCCACCCGGGTGGTCAAAAGTGACATAGCCTGCATCTTCACCTGCGATGACAGGGTTCACCCGTCGCAGATCGGCGTAGACGTGGCTCGGCTCGCCAAAGAGGTAGCGGAAGGTGTCGACCCAATGAACGCCGGTCTCATGGATTAGGAAGCGCTCCATCTTCTGAAAATAGGGCTGGCGGGCAAGATAGGCGTCCGGCCCCTGACCATCGCCCGGGCGCATTCGAAAGCTGGCCTGTAGCGTGGTGCCGATCTGGCCAGCTTGAAGCGCGGCCTTGATCTTGCGGTACCAGGGCTGGAAGCGGAAGTTCTCATGGACGATGAGCGGCACACCGGCATCCTCGGCCAGCTGGGTGATTTCGCGGGCTTCTTGCAATGAAGTGCAGAAGGGCTTTTGACAGATGATAGCTTGTGGGCTTTGGCGAAGCGCCTTGCGAATGGCTTCCGCGTGACCAATAGGCGGTAAGATGATATCGACGATATCGGGGTTGGTCGCCAAGAGGGCATCGATATTGTCGAAGGCAGGGGCGCCGAAGGCTTCTGCTTTCTCCAAGGAACGATCTGCAACACCAACAAGGCTCACCTCCTCTATGCGTTGCCATCCATCGATGTGAAACTGGCTGAAATAGCCAGCTCCCAAGCAGGCGATCCGTAAAGTCATATCTTCGTTCCTCTTTCTTTTCTCGCGCGCCCTGCGGGTACTGCCTGCCCTATACCCTCTGTTGCATCAGCAGCCCTGTTTTCCGGCAGCTCCTGCCGCCTGTCTAGGGCAGGGGGCGGATAGAAACGCCCCTCTAAACCGACGTGTGAGTTGACAACACATTTGTTAATGTATACGCAGATAAATGCAATAGGCACCATATCCATTGGGAGGATGAGATGAAAACCAAATTTGCATTAGCCGCGCTTGCCGCGACGCTGGGCGCCGGACTGACCGTTCAGGCGCAGGCGCAAGAATACCCATTCCGCGATATCACAGACGTTGTCGTCTGGGGCGCGGGCGGCGGTACCGACAGCATCAACCGGATGATCATGGCCGAGATGGAGAAACATCTTCCAGTGTCGATCAACGTCACCAACCAAACAGGCGGCGTAGCTGGATCCAATGGTATGGTCTTTGTCCAGAACCAAGCCGACGACGGTTATACGCTGGCAGGCATCTCTGAATCCAATGTGACGGCTGCCGTTCAAGGAGGCTGGGATCAGAAGTTCGATTTCTGGTACCCCTTCATCATCGGCGGTTCGCCCGATCTGATCTCAGTTCCCGTGGATAGCCCCTACGACACACTGCAAGAGCTTATTGACGCCGCAAACGAAAAGCCTGGCTCAATCCCTGCTGCGGCATCCGGGGCGGGGTCGATCCACCACCTAAACCTGCTCGCCATTGAGAAAGGTGCGGATGTCTCGTTCAAATTCATCCCCTATGAAGGTTCCGCTGCGGGGCAAGAAGCGGCGATGGCGGGCGAAGTGGCTTTGGTCGTAACATCATTGGCTGAGCAGGCGCCTTTGATCGAAGGTGGTAAGCTGCGCCCGCTGGCGATGCTGACCCCCGAAGAGGGCAAGTTGGGAGAAACCACGATCCCATCCGCATTCGACATGTATGACGGGCTTGAAGCCTACCTTCCGCTCAAGCAATCCATTGGTTTCGGTGTCGCCAATTCGGCCTCTGACGAGGTGAAAACCACCTTGACCGAAGCGTTCGACAAAGCGATGGCGTCGGATACCGTGGCTGAATGGGCCGCTGTAAACTACTATGACATCGGCGGCCAATCCGGCGAGGAAGCACAGGAAATTTTCTCCAAGCTGGAGAGCACCTTTGCCTATACGCTGAAAGAGCTTGGCTCGACCACGGTCGACCCGGAAAGCCTTGGCATCGAAAAGCCTTAAAGGCCACTCATAACAAAAGTAAACGGGGCGCGCATCTGCGCCCCGCTTTGCCGATTGGGGGAGCGAAATGGATATCGAAAAACTGCAGGCGGAGCTCGACAAAGATTTAGAGATGCTCCGCGCCCGCGACTTTTGGGGCGCTCTGGCGCTGATCGGTTGTGCGGTTTTCTTCCTTTGGCGCACTAGCTTCATACCTTTTCTAGGAGAGAACCGCGCCGGGGTGAGTGGTGCAGAGTGGTACAACTCTGCCGCGATCGTTCCCTTTGGAATCTGGCTGGCCATGCTTTTGCTCGGTTTGGTCCTGCTGCGCATAGCAATCAAAGCAGGGGGGGCTAAGCGAGCATTCTCCTCCGTGGGTCTTGGCTGGAACCGGCAAGAGGCTATCCGCATCGGTTCAATTGCGGTTATCATGGGCATGTTTATTTTTGCTCTCGTACCGCGTGTCGATTTCATTCTTGCCAGTGGTCTGGTGATTACTGCGCTGATCTACGGGTTCCACGCAGGGCGCCTCGGGCGAATGTTGCAGGCGGCAGGTGCAGTGACATTGCCCGGGATATACGCGCTTTCTATGCATTTCCCGCAGGCGGAGTGGAACAAACCTCATGATGACGATTGGGTCGTGTTGGCGGCATGGATGCTGCTGAGCGTCTGGATGTTAGTGCATGATCGCAGCCGCATTGCACGGTCTACCCCTTGGATTGCGTTGCTGACACCTTTGATACTCGTGACCGCAATGGCTTTTGGCTTTCGGCAAAATGTGCCGAACCGGGGCGGGCTGCTGTTTTCACAGATTGAGTATCACTACTACGTCACCCTTCGGCCGCTTTGGAGAGACTGATGGAATTTTTCCTGTCGCAACTGCAAGGGTTCGGAGGGGCTTTCTCTGCCCTTGTCACGGATCCAATTACCTATCCCTATATTGTCATCTCGGTTTTCTTGGGCATTGTCTTTGGCGCATTACCGGGACTGACGGCGACCTTGGCAGTTACGATCCTCACGGGCTTTTTCGGGAATAAGATTCCGCTCGATTATGCGCTGATTGCCCTGTTGGGCGCCTATGTCGGCGCAATCTACGGTGGGTCTTACCCTTCGATCCTGCTTAATATTCCCGGCACGGCAGCCAGCGCGGCCACGGCGATGGATGGCCATCCACTTGCTAAACAGGGGCGCGGGGCCGAGGCCCTGGGTCTGACCACCACGGGTAGTTTCGTCGGCACGCTCATCGGAACGGCTGCTCTATTGGTCTTTGTTTGGGCGCTCTTGCTGATCTCTCAATCCATCGCCAGTCCTGAAAAGGCCTTGCTTGCGCTCTTCGGGATCTTGCTGTCCGGAACGCTCATGTCCGAAGACCTTGTCGTTAAGGGCTGGATCGCGGGGCTTGCGGGGTTGGCGATGGCGATGGTTGGGCTTGACCCGCTGTTGAGCGAGCCGCGCTACACCTTTGGCTGGTCTTATCTGATGTCAGGCTTTCAGGTCGTACCGGTGCTTATGGGGGCCTTCGCAATCCCTCAAATCATTGAAGGGCTCCGCCAAGTTGATCCGGGCAAACTCATCGCGCTAAAGGGGCGTATCTTGCCTAACCTTGCAGCCGTGCGGCGGCATATGCCCACGATTGCGCGTTCCGGCGTAATTGGCACCGGGGTGGGGGCTTTGCCCGGCGTGGGCGAGGATGTGGCCGGTTGGGTCAGCTACGGCGTTGGCAAGTCGGCCAGTCATGATGGCAAGAACTTTGGCAAAGGATCAATCGAAGGGCTGCTGTCGTCTGAGACGGCGAACAACGCCTGCATCGGGGGGGCGCTGATCCCCTTGCTGGTCTTGGGTATTCCCGGTTCGCCTCCTGCAGCGGCACTGATGGGTGCGTTCAAGCTCAACAATATCATTCCTGGTCCGACGATTGACCCTTCGATCATCCTCCGGGTCTGCGCGATCATGGTGCTGGCGTCGCTTACCATGTTCATCATGGGCTTGTTCACAGCGCGGGTATTCATACAAATCCTGCGCCTGCCGCAGACCGTTTTTCTGCCTGTCGTACTTATCTTGACCACCATTGGTAGTTTCAGCGTGGGAGGCGGGATCAATGATCTCTATCTCATGCTCGGGGTGGGTGCGCTGGCCTACTTTATGAACCTGATGCGATATCCGATTGCGCCGCTGGTCATCGGCGTCATCCTGGGCGGGCTATTTGATGAAACCTTCCGCCGCTCTTTGCTCTTGAGCGATGGCGACCTGTCTGGCTTTTTCACGCGCCCAACCGCGGCGGTTCTGCTGGCGCTGAACGTGGCGCTGATTGCCGGGCAGATGCCCGTGGTCCGCCGGGCATTCGCAAAACTGAGGAAAAGATAATGTTTGCTATCTGCGTCACCTTTCGCATCAAAACCGATCAGATGGAGGCATTCATGCCCCTGATGCTTAAAAATGCTGCGGAATCCAAAAACCTTGAAGCAGGTTGCCATCGTTTTGATGTGCTTACAGATGCCGATAAGCCTGGGCAGGTGTTTCTCTATGAACTCTATACAGACAGCGCAGCTTTTGACGCACATTGCGACAGTGCCCATTTCAAAGCGTTTAGTGCAGCCACGGCTGATATGGTGGCAGGTAAAGATATCACAAGCTGGAGCACGGTAGCATCATGAGCGAATGGGAGGTCCACGCGGTCAAATACGCAGATCGCAACGCGCGTGTAAGAGGCGATAGTTTCGTTTTTGATGACCGCCACGATGTGGCTCACCCGATGGACTATTTCATCTGGGTCTTGCGCCAAAGAGAGCGGGTGATCCTTGTAGATACGGGCTATGACGCGGCTGAGGCTGACGCGCGTGGCCGGCCGATCCGGCTTGATCCGCGCAGCGCCTTGGCCCCCTTGGGCATCGCTCCTGAAGCGGTCGAGACCGTTATCGTCACCCACCTTCATTACGACCACGCTGGCGGGCTGCATCTTTTCCCCAACGCGAAATTGCATATTCAAGCGGCTGAGATGGCCTACGCGACGGGGCCGTGTATGTGTCATGACACGCTACGGATGCCCTTTTCGGCAGGTCATATTTGCGAGACGGTGAAGCGGCTCTATTCCGGCAAGGTGATTTTCCATGACGGTGATGCCGAGGTCGCGGAGGGAGTAACGGTCCACCGCATCGGCGGGCATAGCCGGGGGCTGCAAGCGGTACGGGTGTTCACATCGGCGGGCTGGCTCGTACTCGCCTCTGATGCAGCGCATTTTTATGAGAACTTCCAAAGCCGCAAGCCCTTTCCCATCGTGGTCGATATGCAGGACATGCTGGAAGGGTTCACAACGATTGAGCGGCTCGCCAGTCAGCCCGAGCTGATCGTTCCGGGACATGACCCATTGGTTATGTCGTCCTTCCCTCGTGACAAGGCGGATCACATTGTGCGGCTGGATTGCGGGCCGAACCTGCCGCCGGTTTGACTAAGGAAGCCTGGCCTCCTGCCAATGAAAGTATGCTGATGAGCCGCATTAAAACCAAGAATGGAACCCCTATCTCACGCTTGGGATTTGGCGCCATGCAATTTGGTCGCACGGCGGATGCCCGCAGCGCGCAAGAGATGTTCGAGGCCTGCGTCGCGGCGGGGATCAATCACTTCGATACAGCTTATAGCTACAATGGTGGCGCGTCTGAGCATATGTTGGGGCAGATCTTAAGGGCGAGGGGCGATGATCTGATCATCGGGACCAAAGCACCGAATGACCGGCCCGCCACTGCGGACAACCTGCGCGCCGCCTTAGACGAAAGCCGCAAACGGTTGGGGATTGATGCGGTAGACATCTACTACTTGCACCGCTTCGACGCAGAGACGCCTTTTGAAGAGACATTTGGCACCCTGGCCGAGATGCAGTCGCAAGGCGCGATCCGCTACATCGGCGTGTCAAATTTTGCGGCTTGGCAGATCATGAAGGCGCAAGCGGTGTGTAAGGTTATCGATACCCAGATTGATGCCTGCCAGCCGATGTATAACCTTGTGAAGCGGCAGGTAGAGGTAGAGATTCTCCCGGCCTGTGCGGACCAAGATATTTCTGTCTGTCCTTTCTCGCCCTTGGGGGGCGGCTTGCTTACTGGGAAATACACCAGCGGCGCCGAGGGGCGTTTGCGGGAGGACAAGGTCTATGCCACCCGCTATGGGCAGCCATGGATGCATGAGACCGCCCGTGATCTGGCAGCGCTTTCGCAGCGTATGGGGATTGCGCCAACAACGCTCGCCGTGGCTTGGGTGGCTCGGAATTCGGCGGTAACCTCCACACTCATTTCAGGCCGGAATGTGGAACAGCTGCAACCGTCGTTAGATGCAATGACTTTTGACTTGTCAGAAGACATTTACGAGGAGATTGCGCGCCTTAGCCCCAAACCAACGCCCGCGACAGACCGGTCTGAGGAAACCTTACCGTGATCGGTTGGTAGCGCTGAAGCGCCTTCACCGCGCGCGTAAATGCGAGCTCTCAAAACGCCCCTTTGATTGACATCATTCTGCGTTGCGGCAATGTTCCGGGACGGTCAGTTCGGATGGACAGCAACGTGACAAAAATCAAAAAGCGCACCTTCGGTGTCGTTGGTTTAGGCAATTTCGGAAGCTCTGTTGCGAAGGAATTGCAACGTTTCGGCAACCACGTCATTGGCATCGATATATCTGAAGCGCGTGTCGCTAACTTCGCAGATACGCTGTCTCAAGCCATGATTGTGGATGCCCGTGACGATGCAGCGTTGCGTGATGCCGGGTTTGCTGACTGTGATACAGCCGTGGTGGCCATGGGGTCGGACTTAGAGGCCAGCATCCTATCGGCGATGAACCTCAAACTTGTGGGCGTTCAGGTCGTCTGGGCCAAGGCAACCACCAGAACCCACCACAGGATCCTGAAGAAGCTCGGCGTGGACAGAATCGTGCACCCCGAGGTCGAAATCGGCCAGCATATCGCGCAGATCCTGCACAATCCGCTTTTGCGGGACTATGTCAGCCTCGGCAACGGTTACCACGTGGTTAACTTTCGCATCCCCGAGAGCTTAGAGGGCAAGCGGCTAACCGAGTTGCCGCATGGGAAAACCTATAATCTGCGCTGCATCGGTGTCATGCGGGGGAGCGAGTTCATCGGGCAGGATGGAGACGAATGCCAGTTGCAGCGCGATGATCTGCTCTTGTTGTTGGGTCAGCGCAAAGACCTGCACAGCTTTGCGGCCAGCCTCTGATAATGAACCTGTCTTTTCGGTCCCTACTACGGCGGAAAAAGACCCTGCGAATGCCGCCGCCCGCGCTTTTGTCGCTCTACTATTTGGCCTTTATCGTTCTGGGGGCCATCCTGCTGTGGCTGCCGATTTCGCATCACGGTGACATCGGCCTGGGCGAGGCGCTTTTCACCTCGACTTCTGCGGTGACGGTCACTGGGCTGGTGCTTGCCGATACCGGGGCGGCCTTTACGGGATTCGGTCAAGCGGTCATTGCGGGTCTGATTCAGCTTGGTGGCCTCGGCCTGATGACGTTTGCGGTGCTGTTACTGGGCGCGCTTGGTATCCCTATTGGCATGCCGCAGCGGTTGATCCTGCGCGAGGATCTGAACCAAACATCACTGTCGAACCTGTCTTATATTGCCCGTATGATCCTGATTATCGCAGTTGCTTGCGAGGCGGTGGGGGCCGCGCTCTTGGCCCTGGTCTTTGTGCCTGAGTTCGGCTGGGCCGGGCTGTGGGAGGCGATCTTTCACTCGATTTCAGCCTTTAACAATGCCGGCTTTGCCCTGCATCCCGACAGCCTGTCGAAATGGGTGGGAAACCCAATCATCAATCTGGTGATCCCTGCGCTTTTCATCCTTGGCGGGCTCGGGTTTATCGTGGTGGGCGATGTGTACCGCACGCGGGATTGGCGCAAACTGACCCTACATTCCAAGCTGATGCTGGTTGGCACGGCGCTGCTGATCACTTGGGGCAGTGTCATGTTTGGCCTGCTGGAATGGGGCAACCCTGAAACGCTCGGCTCCTTGAACGTCGTTGAAAAATTTTGGGCGAGTTGGTTTCAGGGCACCACGCCAAGGACCGCCGGTTTCAACACGATCAACACCAGCGGGATGCACGACAGCACGTCCCTGCTGACGATGACGCTGATGCTGGTGGGTGGTGGCAGCACTTCGACGGCGGGCGGGATCAAGGTGACCACGCTCTTTGTCCTGCTGCTTGCCACGATCGCGTTCTTTCGGCGTCAGACGACGCTACATGCCTTCGGGCGGTCCTTGGGGCTGGATGAAGTGATGAAGGTCTTGGCTCTTACCACGATCTCAATGTTGCTGGTGCTGACGGGGGTATTCGTCATGACGATCAACCACGACGGCCAGTTCACCGATATTGCCTTTGAGGTTACATCCGCTTTCGGAACGGTCGGCCTGTCGCGTGGTATCACGGCGGAACTAGATGGTATCGGACGCTTCATCATCATGATGATTATGTTCGTCGGGCGGGTCGGGCCCTTGGCAATCGGGTTCTTCCTCGCCACGCGCAGCGTTC
>NZ_JBIFFM010000026.1:0-9307 GCF_043556995.1 Sulfitobacter sp. 1A15106
GCACTCCCCATCATAAGATGGGTTCGTTCTCGCAGCCCGGATCACACCCTACAACGTGACCCCGGGCCAACGCTTACAATTAGCCTTATCACCCCCGTTGAATTGCGGGCCAAGGATTCAATGGGTTCGGGTGGACTTACTGCAGCGTATCTAATCTCAAATACTTTCAAGTAACCTCTGGTAACTTTCTCTGGGAGCTTGCCAGGGAGCGCGATCACAAGGACCTTGAAGTATGACCTGCTAAGAGTCGCACTTGAAGGTAGCGCGCGCCCTTTGCTGGAGTGTACTGGAGCCCCGCAAAACAACTATTCAGCGGCGTAGAAACTTTGCACACCGTTCTTGTCGTGAATGGCTTCAAGAGTTACCGCCTCAAACGAGGTAATCTAGGACTGCTTCGGAAAATCGTTATCTTGTGATGTCTTTCAACCAATCAAGAAAGACCGCGAGGCGTCGCAGCCCCGAAGTCCGGGTCAGATAAAGTGCCGTGAAATCCAGTGGCTTGACGTCGAGCTGCCCCGGAAACAGGTCGACCAGCCGGCCCGCGGCGACATCTTCGCGCACCATGTATTCAGAAAACCGTGCGACGCCGAGGCCGTTCAGCACCAACGCGCGAACAGCCTCGCCATTTTCGGCGTGGATTGCCGGCGGGACAACCACCGGACCGGGTAGACCGTGAAACCGCAATTCGTTGATACGCTGCGGTGAGGAGAAGCGCACCTGTTCCAGCCTAGCCAGATCTTGTGGGCGCGCAGGGCGGCCAACCCTGTCGAGGTAGTCCGGCGCGGCGACCAAGCGCCAACCCGCCTGCCCCAGTCTGCGAAACAGCAGATCGCTCTCCGGTGGTGGCCCAGAGCGGATCAACACATCGGCATGGCTGTCGATCAGGTCGACGGGGCGGTCGGTCATGTCGAGTGTGAGAGCAATCTCAGGATAGGTCGCTCGAAATTCGGCCAAGCGCGGCGCGAGGACATGCAGGACGAAGGGCACGGGCGCATTGACCCGCAACGGGCCGCGCGGCGATCGGCCTGCATCAGCAAGATCGGCAAGCGCCTCTGCCCGGGCGACAATATCTCGCGCTGCCGTGAGCAGCTCCCGGCCCTCCGGCGTCAGCTCGATCGCCCGCGTGGACCGGCGCAGCAGCGTAACGCCAAGCCCCCGCTCCAGCCGCGTCACCGTCCGGCTGAGCGTGGAGGGTGCTGCCCCCAGCCTGCGCCCGGCTTCAGCAAAACCGCCATCCTCGATGACAGAGATGAAAACCGCGAGATCGCGGGTCTCGGGTAATTCGTGCATTTGACGCAAAAGCCCTTTCCAGTCTTGACCCTTAACGCAAAAGCATATCGCGGGCATCTGTCCGGGGAAAGCGTGAACAGGAGAATCCCCCATGCCCCTTGCCCTATGGGCGCTGACCATCAGTGCATTTGCCGTTGGCACGACTGAATTCGTGATTGTCGGCCTCATCCCCACTATCGCTGCGGACCTGGATGTCTCGCTGCCTTCCGCCGGCCTTCTGGTCAGCCTCTATGCTCTCGGCGTTACCATCGGCGCGCCGGTACTGACCGCGCTGGCCGGCCGGATGCCGCGCAAGACGCTGCTGCTGTCCTTGCTGGTGCTCTTCATCGCCGGAAATGCCTTTGCCGCCTTTGCGCCCGGTTACAACAGCCTGGTCGCCGCGCGGTTCATGACCGGGCTGGCGCATGGCGTGTTCTTTGCCATCGCCTCGACCATTGCCACCGACCTTGTTGATCGGGAAAAGGAAAGTTCGGCCATCGCACTGGTTTTCCTCGGGCTGACCGTGGCGCTGGTAACGGGCGTGCCGCTGGGCACCTGGATCGGACAAAGCTTCGGCTGGCAGTCCACTTTCCTCGGCGTTGTCGCCTTGGGCCTCGTCGGGCTGATCGCCTCGGCGCTCCTGGTGCCGTCTAACCTGCGGCAAGGCACGCCGCCGTCGCTGCGGGCTCAGGCGCAGGTTCTGACAGCCCCGCGGCTGCTGTTGGTCTACCTGATCACGGCGGTCGGCTATGGTGGTAACTTCATCGTCTTCACCTACCTCGCCCCCATGCTGACCGATGTGACCGGTCTGGCCGCCGGCACGGTAAGCCTAGTGATCCTCGTTTACGGTGTCTCGGTCGCGGTAGGCAATATTCTCGGCGGCAAGCTGGCCGACAGCATGGGCCCGGTGCCTGCGCTGACGGTGATCTTTGCCGAGCTGGCGGTGCTGCTGGCGCTTCTGGGCCTGTCGCTGACCTCACCTGTTGCGACCATCGCGGTTACGGCACTCTGGGGTGGCTTTGCCTTTGCCAATGTGCCCCCGCTACAAAGCTACGTTGTCCAGATCGCGCGTGAAGTCAGCCCCGATGCTGTCGACGTGGCCTCGGGGCTCAACATCGGCGCCTTCAACTTGGGCATCGCGCTTGGTGCCTGGGCCGGCGGGCTGGTGGTGGAAGGCGCGGGCCTCACCGCCGCGCCCTTCGCCGGGGCCGTGATCGTCGCGCTCGGCATCGTGCTGACGCTGATCTCGGGCCGTCTTGGCCGCGGCTCCGTGACTGTGGCCGCCGAGTAAATGAAGACCTGGCAGGCCAATGCAATGGCCCGCCCCCCCAATCGGAAAAAGGAGAACACGACATGAGCCTTTGCAACATCGGCCCCGCGGGCATCCCCAACCTCGGCCTCGGCACCTTTCGCATGAAGGAAGGCGAAGCCCGCGATATCGGGACCGCCGCCCTGGCCGAAGGCTACCGCCATATCGACACCGCGCAGGCCTACGAGAACGAGCAGGAGGTGGGTCAGGCGCTGAACGCCGCGGATGTCGCCCGCGACAAGGTGTTCGTGACCACCAAGATCCTGCCAAAAGACTTTGCCGCCGCGGATTTCCGCAAAGCGACCGAAGCTTCGCTGAAGGCGCTGAATACCGACTACATCGACCTGCTGCTGCTGCACTGGCCCTCGCGGGAGGTGCCGCTGGCCGAAACCCTGCCGGTACTGGATGCGCTGATCGCTGAGGGCAAGGTGCGCTTTGGCGGCGTGTCGAACTTCACAACCGCGCAACTGGAAGAAACCGCTGGAATCCTCAACGCTCCGATCGCGGCAAACCAGGTGAGCTGCACCCCTTCATCGACCAATCCAGGCTGGTGCCCTTCATGCAGGCACGCGACATCCCGGTCGAGGCCTATGCGCCCCTCGCCGTGGGCGAAGTGATGCAGGACCCGACCCTGAAAGACATCGCCGCGGCGCATGGCACCTCGGCCGCCGCCGTATCGGTGGCCTGGATCCTGTCGAAACCGCTCGGCGTGGCGATCCCGAAGACCGCCAAGAAGGAAAGGCTGGCGCAGAACCTGGGTTTTGCCAACCTGACCCTGACCGCCGAAGATATCGCCCGCATCGACGCCCTCTCCCGGCCCGACGGGCGGATGGTGGCGCCGGATGGCCTTGCCCCCGACTGGGATTGATATAGCCGGGCGCCGTTCACCCGACGCCCGCTCCTTCCGCCACTGAGGCACGGAAGGCCGCCGGGGTTTGCCCGGTGATCTTCCTGAAAACGCGGTAGAACGCCGGAACATCGGTGTACCCTACCGCTATCCCCACTTCCGCCACCGACGCACTGCTGTCGGCCAGGAGCACCCGGGCGCGTTCGATGCACAGCGTCCGGGTGTAGTCGGTCAGGCTTAGCCCCGTGGCTGTCTTGAACCGCCGCTGAAGGCTGCGGGGCGACAGCCCCTCGGCCCGCGCCAAAGCTTCCAACGGCGGGATTTCCTGCAGTTGCTTCAACCGCTGTTGAACGCGCAGGATCGGCGCATCCGCGTGATCTGTCACAGGCACAAACCGCCGGAACCGCCGCTGATCCCGCCGCCCGGGATCGACCACGAAATGCCGCGCCGTGGCCAGCATGGCGTCATGCCCCTTCAGCCGCTCGATCACCATCAGTGCTAGGGCACTGCCAACTTGTTAGCGCGCTCTGAGCTGGTTACCGTCCACGAATGAAGATACTCTAAAATGCCGCGCCTGAATGGATTTGGTTTTCTGTACGTGGGCATTGTCGGAGTCTACCAACGATTTGCGCTCAACTTCGCTGACCTTGAAGACCTGCTCGCGGAACGCGGTGTAGCGGTCAACCGAGAAACGATCCGATGATGGGTCAGCCGCTTCGGAGGCCGTTTCGCGAATTATCCTAGGCGAGACCAGCCAGCCGCAGCCGACAAACGGGATTTGGACGAAGCAGTCATACCGATCAACTTCATAAGCACGGGCTCTGTCGGTCCGTGGGTGCGAACGAAGATGTTCTTAATATTCTTGCTCAACCACGGCGGAGTGCCAAGGCAGTCTAGGGCTTACTGAGGCGGTTGACCTCCCAAGTCGGTGAACCCCGCGTAGTGATCACGGATTAGTCGCCGAGCAGAAAAAGGATTGAACAATCGGTTCAAAGGAACAAGCAGACCCACACGAAAGCGCGAAAAGCTCATGGGGCGCTTCAATTCGAAAAGCAATCGCAAAGGCATTGTCAGGTTGTTGATGTTGCTTCGGTTCACGCATAGCGCTTGCGGATGATCAGCCAAGTTTCACAACTCCGCTTGAAGGGATTCCGGTTTCCTCGGTCCATCATCTCCTATGCTGTGTGGGCGCACCATCGCTTTGCCCTGGGCTTGCGCGATGTCGAAGATCTTCTGGCCGAACGAGGTGTGATCGTCTCGTATGAAAGCATCCGGGTTTGGTGCCAACGGTTTGGACCGCAGATCGCGGCCAAGATCCGTCGCGACCGCCCAGCTCCGTCCGGCAAATGGCACTTGGACGAAGTGGTCATCTCAATCCGCGGGCGGAAACACTGGCTTTGGCGGGCGGTCGACGCGAACGGAGACGTATTGGATATCTTGGTGCAAAGCCGCAGAAATGCTCAGACTGCCAAGCGGTTCCTGAAAAAGCTGATGAAGCGATGGGGCGTGCCACGCGTGCTTGTAACTGACAAGCTACGCAGTTATGGCGTGGCCGTCCGGAACCTTTGTTCGGGGGTCGATCACCGCTCGCACAAGGGGTTAAATAACCGGTCCGAGGCGTCGCACCGACATACGCGACGACGAGAGAAAATCATGGGGCGTTTGAAAACCCCGCGTCAAGTTCAGCGGTTTCTATCCGTCCATGATCAAACCGCCACCATCTTCCGACCGCAACGCCATCACCTTTCCGCAGCATCTTATCGCCACGCCCGGGCCGATGCATTCAGCCTGTGAAATAACTATGCGGCGGAAATGGCAGTCTGAACCAGACGCGGATATTGATCACGTCCGGGCATTACAACCTGACAATGCCCGCACAAGCGCTCTCTTCCGAGGAGGTCGCGAGTTACTGCAACTCACCTTCCTTTCGAAAGGGTATGTACCTGTCCGAAGGGGCCAACGTACAGCCGGCCCGCCTAACCCGCGCGCTCCGAAAAGCCGCTATAGAGCGTGGAGTGAGAATCTATGAGCATACGCCGATGCTCGGAGTGGATTCTGGCGCTCCAAACCGTATTAGGACGAAAGGCGGGTCGCTTAAGGCTCGTGATGTCGTGCTCGCGACCAATACCGCGCTCGCCAGTGAAAGCTGGGTGAAGCCTTATGTTACCGTTTTTTCAAGCTATGCTCTTATGAGTGAGCCAGCAGAAAGGGAGCTGGCCAATATGGGGTGGACGGGTGATGAGGGGATGGCGGATATGCGGATGTTCGTCCATTACTTCCGGAAGACTGCGGATAATCGTGTGCTGATGGGGTCTGGGTCAGGTCCCATTAGCTACAATGGTAGCTCGACATCCCCCCTCCTCACCGAAGATCAAGCGTCCGGTGCCCGCGCAGTGGCGGGCTTGCGGCGCCTACTCCCCGGACTTTCCTCAGTGGGCGTTTCCAAGGTCTGGGGTGGCGGGATTGACATCTCTTCGGACCGCCTCCCCTTCTTTCGCACACGTCCCGGAACGCGCATTCGCTACGCGGCTGGCTATTCAGGTCACGGAGTTAACCCTACCTACATTGGAGGTCAGTGCCTGGCGGCTTTGGTGCTTAACTCTAAGGACGAATGGGCGAACTCGCCGTTCTGCCGTCGGGAAGTTCCCAAGTTACCACCGGAACCATTTCGGACAGTTGGTGGTCGTTTAGTGCGCCGATCGATCATGGGCTGCGAAGCGGCAGAAGATCTAGGAGAGAAGCCGCGGCTTCTCTACCGTGTCGGAGCTGCGATCCCTAAAACCTTCGGCTTACGCATAGGGACGAGATAAAACCTGCGCCAGTGGTTTGATCTCGTCGCCTCGCTTAACACTATTATTAATACGGTTGCGTAGCTTCCTGAACGCGAAACGGCGAAAACTGTTAAATCGATAGGTGCCTCACTGCGGGCGGCCACGAGGACATTGGCACGCACCCGGCGGTGATACCTTCTCCCCCGCCAAGGAGTTCGGTCGGCTGCGGCTTAAAGCGCCTGACCCTGACAATCGCCAGCTGACTCGATGAGACTTGCAAAATCTGAAAAAGACCATATCGTACTTCAAAAGGACCACATTCAGGCGCGGTCCTTGTCCGAGGCCGAGGAGGCGCAAGTTATGATAGAACGAACATATCCTCTTTCAGATGCTCAACACCACCAGAAGCGCAAGCGGGTGGGGCGTAGCGCCATGGGGGTGCTCGTGGAGCGTGGCCTGCTTCCGTCGATAAATGCTGAACGCATCAGTTGCGTTCTCGACATGCTGTCTTCGCCTGTGAGCGATGTATGGAGCGTCACCCGGATCAAGAGCAATCCTGGGGCCTTCATGTCAGTTGTTATCAAGCAGAACCCACAGATCATGTCGGACACCAAGCGCAAGGATGCCGAGCAAATTGTGGCGCTTTCCGTGGAAGACCTGGTGTCGCTCGTCGAGGCCGCAACCCAAGCCGCCGGGCCCGGCTTTGCCACGGGCAAGGAGATGTACGCAAGACTGGCCCGGAGCGGCGCGCCGCTCGAGGTCACGACCCGCGGCCTCGCCCCGAGATCCCAGTCACGCCTTTCGATTAAGGACGCGCTGTCCGCACGGCCCGCAGCCGGCGCGGAAGGCTGAGAACGCATGCTGATCCCGGGGCCCGTCGAGACCTTCCAGATCGTCGATCGCTCCGCCGATCTTCCGGTCATGCAACACTTGGCCGTCACCGAGGATGTCATTGCCTTCGCGGCGCCAGCGCTTGCGGCAGTGGCTGACGCCTATGCCGGCGAGTCGGAAGCCGAACGGTTCCGGTTGAACAACCGCCTCGACGAGCTCTTGCGGGATTGTGCAGACACTACCGCTCCGGGCCTGGGAGAGGCAGCGCCCTACTACCTGATGTTGCCCTTTTCCCAGGGTGCCGTACACAGCTTCGCCAAAATCAGGCAGGTTCTCGGAGAAGACGATATCTTCTCCACCCAGACCTACGCCATCGCGCATAGCGAAGATGTCCCGCTTCTGCTCATCCGGACTGCGACGGCACAAGCGCACATGGGCACGCTCTACGACGCCGGCATCGACATCCATGTTTCGTGGATCGACACCTCCACGGAAGGTGCCTGACATTCTCTTGCCTGCTCCACAGCCCGGCTCTGCCACGATCCTTGCCCTGCATGGCGGTGGCTTCCTAGGCTATTTCTCGGCCTGCATCGCCGCGACCCTGCAGGCCCGGCGGCAGGCCTTGAAGGCAAGCGGACCATTCAGCCGAAGTTTCGATGCCATCTGCGGCACCTCGGTCGGAGCGATCCTTGCCGCAGGACTCGCCACGAACACGGCGCCATCGGACATCGTCTCGCTGATGGCAGAGCGTGGCGAATCCATCTTTCCGAAACGTCGTTTCATGTCGACAGCCCCGGGCATCCTGGCGGCCCGTTTCGATCCCGCGCCACTCAGGGGCCTGCTTGCAGATATCCTTGGCACCGTCCGCCTGGGCGAGATCGATCGCGTGCTCGTCATCCCAGCTGTCAACGAGAGCACCGGCCGGCCAGTCATCTTCAAGAGCACGGAGCCCACACATTGGGATATCCCCCTGCTCGATGTCGTTATGGCCTCCGCCGCGGCACCGCTTTATTTCCCGCTCCACCGGATCGGAAGCGAGCGCTACACAGATGGAGGATTGATCGCGAACGGTCCCGCCTTGCTGGCTTCGGCAGAGCTCACTAGCCGCTTCGGGATTCCGGCCAGCCATCAACGTGTGATCAGCATCGGCACGACACGCACGGCGCTCGCCAGCGCCGTCAACGCCTCCGCGCGCGACGGATGGGGCGGATTGCGCTGGATCTGGGGCGGCGGGCGCCTCCAGCAGCTGCTGATGAGCTGCCAAGAAGACCTGCACTCCGACATGCTTGCAGGCCTCGGGCCCGGTGGCCGTCTGCATCTCGACATGGAACTGACCTCAGGGCAGGCTGACAAGGTCCACATGGTCAAGGCAGATGCAGAGGCCATGAACGTTCTGAGCCTTGCTGCAACTAAAGCTCTCTCTTGTGTTACGCCGCAAGACCGGAGCTTTCTCGATCGTGTTCTCGCACGCCAAGCACGCAGCCTGGCCTGGCGCAGAGATGCAGGCCGCTTGATGCCGGTTCTGGCCTGAACGGCGCGCCTGCTCGCCGATCAGGACGTCATCTGGGTTTCCAGCAACAGCGCCGCGAACGCCGCCATCTTCAAAAGAGGTCTCGAACGACCTTCCTCATCGGATCACGATCCGTAGCACTTAACATTATTGCCAATAGTGTTAACTTACCCGTGGCGCTTCGCATTTCCGCAAGGTCTGGTAGGTAGGGTTTTCCGCCGGCAGCTGCGAGTACATGGTCCTCGGCTTCGCCTACGCAGCATCCGGTAAAGAGGGCGGGAAACGGTCGTTCGCTGTCTTTGCGAAGGCAAGCAGTCAAAGAGGCGAAAGCGGCCATTCGGATATAAGTTCAAAACTCCGCAAAGCCACAGCGGTGACCAAAGGCAGCACTGCGCAAAGGAGCTGCCCATCAATTGCTGCTGTTGTTCGAACTGATCTCACAACGCTACGAACGCAGATCAGCCCTGACCACCAGCAGAGGTTGGACCAAGGCATGGATACCAAACGACCTATGTTCGGCAGAGCCGACACGTAAGAACTACAGTCACGCTAGCACATTGGAGCATCGATCAAGACCGGATCAGAACCGAACGTCGGAATCGCCCCGCAAGCTCCAAGCGTCGCCTGGGGCGGGCCGACAAATTTCCTTCCCTCACCCCAAATAAATCTGCCCTGAGGGATATTTCACCTTACGAACGCTGCGCGTGGCGAGGAAGAACCCGATTGCCAAGGGCCCGACCCGCCCGACGAACATAATCATCATGATGATG
>NZ_JBIFFM010000027.1:0-8461 GCF_043556995.1 Sulfitobacter sp. 1A15106
GCCGACTGCACCATCGAAGCCAATCCATCGTGTCCTTTACGGAAGTCCACCGGCCGCGTCGCAACCAATATCCGAACACCTTGCGATGGCATCAGCATGAAGAAGCTTCAAGCGCATGGGCGATCTCTACAATCCGAGAGGCAGATGTCTGCAGCGGCAGCTCGATGGCGATTTCTCCAAAGATCAATCTGATCGCCTCATTAGGAACCGTCAGAGCTTCTGGCGGCTCTCCTGGCCCAGCAGAGACCACCAGTGGAGCGAAGAGCGGCGCGTCGGCATCCGGCGCGGGTAGCAACAGCTTTCCTTGCTTGGCCTGTCGACGCCAGGCCGATAGTTGGTTCGGAAGGATGCCATATCGCTTAGCAACAGCATTCACCGTTGCACCGACCTCAAGCGTCTCCGCCACCGCCTGTGCCTTTGCGGTATCCGACCAACGGCGGTGGCCGGACGCATAAATCTCGACGCCAAGCGATCTGAGAAACGAATTTGTAGCGCACATTGCGAAACGCACTCCCCGTCATAAGATGCGTTCGTTCTCGCAGCGCAGATCACACCCTACAACGTGCCCCCGGGCCACCGCTTACCTTTGAGCTCTGAACTCATTCAGTGAGATCGGTCGCACTCTTAGGGCTGTGCCATTTAAGCCGACCTTTCCGAGGATCGATAACTTTGCACCTTCGCGCCAACGATTGGGCGCTTGCGGAATAGGTGCAAGCTCATGAACGAAGGTCCCAAAAGGGCTCGGCATACTCATGCATTGTGAAAGCGATCGTTGACCAGCACCTCGGTGAAATCACATTTAAGACTGCCGAAGGGAAGGGGACGACCTTCCTCGTGGATTTCCCTGCCCTGAATTCTTCTGAAACGGCGGCACCTTCCAAGGGCCTTCCGGAGTAACGCTGCTTTGGGGCCATGCTCTGCCCGGCTTGACTGCGCGCTTTTGTTTTCCACGCACGTCCAATGCGCGGGCAGTCCCTCCTTGAAATTCCTGATTTCGTGGTCGCGGAGGTCCGCGGAATTCGTCAATGGGAATGCCGGACCCCTAGGATTTCCCTCCCGCCGGCTGTCCGACCTGCTGAACCCAAGCTCTCAAGAGAGGGGCCTGACATCTATCGGGGACCTCAACTGACGCACCGAGTTCATGTCGTCGAGGATTGAGGTGTTGGAAGCAAAACGTCCATTTGGGACCGGCGAAGGGGCAGATCTGGCCTCTGAAGGGGGCCCGATTATAAAATTTTCCTTTAAAAACAACGATGTAACGCTGTTACGGCTCAGTAACACTTTAAGTAACACCCGTAAGTGTCTGAATTCTATCTCATTTATAGATATATATATCGATGTTACAGAAATATAGAAAAAGAGTACATACAAGACAGACAGGTCTATTGATCAGTGTGCGCCAATATAAAGACATATGTGGGCGTAATGCGTTACAAAGTCTAAGTTATTGAAATCATTCAATATGTTTGTAACAGGGGGTGTAAAATGACCATTTTGGCGCTTTCCGTCCTGAATAAATCGTTTATTTACAAAGGGTTGTTCTGTTACAGCGGAGCGTTACGCCCTGCGTGAGAGCCTTGCGGTGCCCGTTTGGCGCGTCTCGTCGGCCCTTCGGTTTGCGATCCGGCGATCCATTGCAGGCATTCTTAGGTTATCCACATAAACTGCGGGTCTGTTGGCTATGCAGGTCCATAAGCTTGCCCTAGTTTCCTGTGAAAAGAGGACAGTTTATGCGCAGTACACCGATCAAAATTGCTCAGACCATCAATGCAGACCCTTCGGTCTACATGCCCCCAGAGGGCCCCGCGCAAAAGGCGCTGGCAAGCCAGCATCAGGGGATGGCGGGAGCGCGTTTTGACCTCGGCAGCTATATGATGGAATTCGGCCAGGCGGCGGTTGGGTATTATCGCAAAAGCGCTTCAGCAGAAGAGACGGCTCAATTGGCGAAGGCGGGGGATGCTCTGTTGGGCTACCTCAAGTCCTACGCGGTTCATGTCAATGAACTGGGCGGCGCCGGATGGTCCGATCCGCGGCCTGCTTGGTCTCGCAATCCAGCAGTGACGCATGATTCTAAAGGTCTGGCACCCGTGCTTGCCTTGTTGGACATGCCGGGGGTGCGCTTTGTGTTCACTTGCCTCTATGCAGGAGCCGACTCTACGATGTCGGAAAAGCTGGCGCGCTTGCTGTCGCCGGAAGAGCCCTTCGTGATCTTCTCTTCGGACCGCCAAGCCTACAATGTCGTCCAGAATGCGCTTAAGCAACTGGAGGGTAAGGGGATCGATCTGGCGGCTTTCTTCAAAGAGATGGCGCAGCTGGTGCCGCTTGAGCAGAAAAGGGCGTAGCAGCCCTCATGCCCGGAACGATTTTCGCATGACGCATGGGGCGGGCGCTACGGTATGGCGCTTCACGTCCCTATCTCTTGAGGAACCCTTTTACAGGATGAAGGATAGCGAGCTGTGCGGGTATAAGGTTCGTGGCCTTGCGGAAGACAGTTTTGATGCAAAGTATCGTTGCTTTCCTTTTTTTGGTCGCGGGCAAAACACGTAAATGGGTACCTATACCGTCAGCTGGCGCTCGATATACTTTGAGTTAAAAGACAAAGGTCGGTACAGGTCGCGCCTTTACCGGTGGTGGATAGAGCGGCGCTGCGGCCGGGTTCCATCACATGGATCGGCTGATCAATATGCAGTTCCACGCCGTTGAAAGTATGACGTGGTATTGCAAGAACATTTCAGTTCAAATGCTTGGCGACGGTTCCGCTTTTTTGAAACAGCACTAACTTCAGAACATGAAAAATTTAATCTCCCGAGGCATATCGAAAGCCTTTTCCCGTGCTCGGCCCCAGCAGTCTGAAACATCAAAGGCTGATCCGGTGGACGATATCGGCATCCCTGTGCAGCGGGACCCCTTTAAAATCTTGTCGCATTGTTTGTCGATTGACCTGGAGGTCGATCCTAGAAGGGCTCAGATATTCGCATTTGCAGCTGTGCCAGAAGATGAAGGAGAGGGGGTTGTCCACCGGAAAGGTGATTTGGAAGCCGCGCTCAAGAAACTTGATCTATACAGCGTAGGCTTCACGCATGTCATTGGGCACAATATTTTGCGCCACGACTTGCCGCATCTCATGGCGGTATCTCCGCGCTTTGCAAAGTGCGCGGATGGGGCGATCGACACTCTATGGCTTAACCCATTGGCATTCCCGCGCAATCCCTATCACAGGCTGGTCAAACACTACCACGATGGGCGGCTCCAAAGTGGACATATCAATGACCCTGAGTTCGACGCGCGTCTTGTGTTCAAGGTCTTTCGCAATCAAATCGAAGCCTTCGTGTCTCTGAACGGGTCATCGCCGGAGACGATCATGGCCTATCACTGGCTGTGCTGCCGAGGTCCTGGTCGCGATGGGTTCGATCGGTTGTTCAGCAACGTGCGCGGCGCGCCTATTCCGACGGAGGCGGAAGCACACAGGGCTATTCAGGAGTTGCTGCAAGGGGCGGCATGCGGCGCACAGGTGAATGATGTGCTGGCGAGGCTTTCAGACACAGAACTGGGTTGGCCGATGGCATATGCCCTTGCTTGGATTTCGGTCGCGGGTGGAGATTCTGTCATGCCCCCTTGGGTGCGGGCGCAGTTCCGTGATGCCGCACGTCTCGTAAGAGACTTGAGAGACACGAACTGCCGTAATCCCCATTGCGCATATTGTGCAGAGCACAACGATCCCAGCCGTGCCCTCGAACGTTGGTTTGGTTTTCCGAGTTTTCGCCCGGAACCCGCCGACGAGAACGGACGCCCACTTCAGGAAAAAATCGTTGCTACGGCCATGGCAGGCGATCATCTGTTGGGCATATTGCCGACGGGTACGGGCAAATCCATCTGTTATCAGATCCCTGCGCTGTCCCGGTTCGACAAGACCGGTGCCCTGACAGTCGTCATTTCGCCCCTTGTCGCGCTGATGGCGGACCAGGTTCAGGGATTGGTGCGGGCGGGAATTTCCTCGGCGGTTACGATCAACGGCCTGTTGTCCTTGCCCGAGCGGCAAGATGCGCTTGATAAGGTTCGGCTTGGGGACGCCGCGATCTTGCTGATTTCGCCTGAACAGTTGCGCAGCACATCAGTTCGGTCGGTGTTGGCGCAGCGCGAGGTAGGGTTGTGGGTGCTGGACGAAGCGCACTGTGTGTCTAAGTGGGGTCACGATTTCCGACCCGACTATCGGTACGTTTCGCGCTTTATCAAGGAGAGCTCCAACGGTGAGAGGGCCGCGGTGCTTTGCTTAACTGCGACGGCAAAACCGGACGTGGTGCAAGACATTCGCTGTCATTTTCAAGAACGGCTGGGGGCAGAGTTGATATTGATCGACGGTGGCGCCTCGCGTTCGAATTTGAGCTTTAAAGTAATGCCAACGCAACGGTCGACCAAGATGACGGATATCTTCGACACGATCGAGGCCCAGCTTCCGCGTGAGGGCGCCTCGGGTGCGGTTGTCTATTGTGCGACCCGCAATGCTACCGAGCGTGTGGCGGCGTTCTTAAAACAACAGGGCATTGCAGCCGAGCGGTATCATGCGGGGCTTAGTGCTGATGACAAGCGCGAGATCCAAGAGAACTTTCGCGTCGGGCATTTGCGCGTGATCGCGGCAACCAATGCTTTCGGCATGGGCGTAGACAAGCCGGACATTCGGTTGGTGGTTCACGGGGATGTGCCAGGGTCACTGGAAAATTATCTTCAAGAAGCGGGGCGCGCCGGGCGAGATCGTGAGCCTGCAGCCTGCGTTCTTTTGTTTAATACCGAAGACGTTGATCGTCAGTTCAGTCTCAGTGCACGGTCGCGGCTGGCGCGGCATGAAATTGGCGCGATCCTGAAGGCGCTCCGGCGCCTCGATGTTCGGACTGGCAAAGGCGGCGAAATCGTAGCCACGCCCGGCGAGATTGTTCATGAGGAGAAAGAGCGGGATTTCCAGCGGGACAGCAATACCGACGATACGCGGGTGAAGACGGCAGTCGCCTGGTTGGAAGAGGCGCAGCTACTGAACCGCGAAGAAAATCGCGTGCAGGTGTTTCCTGCATCGCTTCGGGTAAAGAACATGCAAGAGGTCCGTGCCATTCTTGCGTCTGCTGAGCTTACCGAGCAGCGGCGTAAGCACCTAACGGCCATTGTGCAGCATATCATCAACGCCCCACAGGAAGAAGGCATTACCACGGATGAGCTTTGCGGGATTAGTGGTCTAACGATGATGGGCGTGCGCAAGGCTTTAGTGGATCTCGAAGCCTTAGGCATTGCAAAGGATGATACGAACATCACAATCTTCGTACATGTTCGTGTCGAGAATGCCTCGCCGAAACGGTTCGAAGCGGCATCTCGTTTAGAGGCTGACCTGATTGCGATACTCCGGGAGCAAGCGCCAGATGCGGATGCCGAAGAGGTTTGGCCTTGTCATTTGGCTTCTGTAGCGCAGGCTTTGCGAGAGCGAGGACATGCTTCTGTGCGACCTGATATTGTCGAAAGCCAGCTCCGAGGGATTGCGCAGGACGGTCGCGATATGGATGGGGGTAGAGGTAATATTAGCCTTCGCAAAGTTACCAAAGGCAGTCTTATGGTGCGAATGCAAAGATCATGGGCGGTAATTGAGCAAACCGCACAGATCCGCAGGCAGGCAGCAGAGCGGTTGCTTTCATACTTGATTGATAAAGTTCCGACCGGCCTGCGCGGGAAAGATGTGCCGGTTGAGACCACGCTTGGTGACCTTCTTTCAGCGATAAATAGCGACGCGTTATTGCGAGCGTCGGTTAATGATCCTGCCAAGCTGATGGACCGGGCGCTTTTGTGGCTGCACGAACAGCAAGCTGTAACGTTGGGCAAGGGGTTATCTGTGTTTCGCTCAGCCATGACGTTGCACATCAATCCGAAAGGGGGCGGTTTTACGACCCAGCATTTCGCCCCGCTTGAAGACCACTACAGCGAACAAACAGTTCAGACCCACGTAATGGCGGCTTATGCGAGGAAGGGCATCAATGATATCAACCTGGCACAGCAATTGGCGCGTGACTATTTTGAGATGGAACAGGCTGCCTTCATGAAAGCTTGGATGCCGGGGAAGGTTTCGGAGTTTAGACGGCAGGCAACGCCCCAATCTTTTGCCGAGATCGTCGGCAATCTGAACAACTCGACACAAGAGCAGATCGTGCGGGATGACCGCGAGCAAACCAATGTGCTTGTGCTTGCGGGCCCGGGCTCAGGCAAGACACGCGTGCTTGTCCACCGTGTCGCCTATCTGGCCAGGATTAAGCGGGAGGACCCAAACGGTATTCTGGTGCTCGCTTACAATCGTCACGCCGCTGCCGAGATCCGCGAGCGCTTGCGTCGACTGATCGGCGACGACGCGCGTTTTGTGACTGTCTTGACCATCCACGCTTTGGCTATGCGGCTGATGGGCGCAAGTTTCGTTGGACGGGCAGGGCACGAAGAGCCCGATTTTGCAACGCTTCTGACAGATGCGGCACGCCTCTTGCGTGGGGACGGGCTGGACAAAGCCGAGGCTGAGGCCCTGCGCGAGACCTTAATTCAAGGGTTCCGCTGGATTCTTGTGGACGAGTATCAAGACGTGGGTCCTGAAGAATACGCGTTGATCGCAGCCGTGGCTGGTCGCAGCATTGATGATCCTGATCAACGGATAAGCCTCTTCGCTGTTGGTGATGATGATCAAAATATTTACGCATTTGCAGGTGCTTCGGTGCGCCATATTCGCCAGTTTGAACAAGACTATTCAGCCAAGGCGGCCTTTCTAACTGACAATTACCGATCCTCTAAAAACATCATCAGCGCTGCCAATGCTGTGATCGAAGGCTCTCAGGAGCGTATGAAAACAGAGCATAAGATCACCGTTGATCCATTGCGAGAGAAGGACCCGGCCGGGGGGATCATGCAAACCCTCGACCCGGTGGCGCAGGGGCGTGTTCAAATTCTTGGTTGCCCACCTGGAAATGATTTTCAGGCTCTTGCAGCCATCAGCGAGTTGATCCGCCTTTCCAAGTTGATCCCGGATTGGAGCTGGAGCGGGGCTGCGATTATTTCTCGTGATTGGCGCAGGCTTCTCCCGGTCCGTGACTTCGCCGAGGCGCACGGCATTCCGGTTGAAATGGCGAATGAAAACCTGCCAAGCTTGTGGCGTACCCGTGAGATGCAGGTATTTATCGGCTGCCTACGCGAAAGGCACGCGACGCGGGTTGGCGTAGGTGACCTCACCAAGATTTTGAACGCGATACCTAGAAGTCGTTGGACAGACCGGATTGGCGAGGGGCTTGGCCAACTTGCGCGTGAAGTCGACGGTAAGGCGCTTCCAACGCCTGATGTTATTGAATGGTTTGCTGAGTGGTCCAAGGAGACATGGGGCGAGCAGCGCGGCCTGAAACTTTTAACAGCACACCGTGCCAAAGGTCTCGAATTTGACGATGTGGTGATTATGGATGGCGGCTGGGAGCGTCCCTCGCGAAACGAAGATCAAGATGCGCCGAGGCGGTTGTTCTATGTCGCCATGACCCGTGCGCGGCGTAATTTGATTGTCATGAGCAATGATAATCATGAATATCTTCCAACTGTGTCGCCTTCTGTAGTCACTCGACATGTGGTGCCTGATTTGGGGTCAATACCCGGCCCACGTCGCTTCTTTCAGTCACCTGAAATGAAGATGGTCGATCTATCATTTGCAGGGCGTCAGGGGGATCGGCATGTTGTTCACAAGGCGATCGCCCAAGCACAGGTTGGCGCGCCGATCGGGCTTTCCATGGTCGGCGGCCGTTGGCAGATTGAGGATGCTCAAGGGCGTGTCTTAGGGCGGATGTCAAAAGCATTTGCGCCGCCGATCGGCACGAAATTTGTCACCGGTGAAATCGCGGCGATCATACATTGGCGTAAAGAAGATGCCGGTGAGCATTTCCAGCACTTGCTGAAACGCGCGAGTTGGGAGGTCGTTGTGCCTGAACTGATTTTTGAGGAAGCTTAACGGCGTGTCCGGGAAGGGTGTCGTGAAACCTGTCCTATTCGCGCAACTTCTTTGCTGCCAAAATCTTTATGAACCTCGGCTCCGCCTGCGGCGAACCTGCGCGCCGAGCATTTGTTTTTAGGCGGTACACCGACCCTTCGGTCTACATGCCCCCAAAGGGCCCCGCGCAAAAAGCGCTGGCAAGCCAGCATCAGGGGATGGCGGGCGCGCGTTTTGACCTTGGTGGCTATATGATGGAATTCGGCCGGGCGGCGGTTGGGTATTATCGCAAAGACGCTTCAGCAGTAAAGACGGCTCAATTGGCGAAGGCGGGGGATGCTCTGTTGGCCTACCTCAAGTCCTACGCGGCTCATGTCAATGAACCGGGCGATGCCGGATGGTCCGATCTGCGGCCTGCTTGGTCTCGCAATCCAGCAGTGACGCATGATCCTAAAGGTCTGGCACCCGTGCTTGCCTTGTTGGACA